>JAGQVC010000317.1 GCA_020438185.1 Bacteroidota bacterium | reverse complement strand
TATCAGGATACTGATATTCAGGATATTGCAGATTATATTGGTGATAGTCTCGGCTTGTCTCAACAGGCAGCCTCCACTAATGCGTCAATTATAGTTTTTGCGGGGGTTCATTTTATGGCAGAAACTGCAAAAATTCTTTGTCCCGAAAAGAAAGTCGTTCTGCCTGACCTCAGGGCAGGCTGTTCTTTGGCAGACAGCTGTCCTCCGGGAAAGTTTAGCGATTTTATCAAGGCTCATCCTGATCATACTGTTATTTCGTACATCAATTGTACTGCTGAAATTAAAGCGCTTACAGATATTGTCTGTACTTCTTCTAACGCAGTTCAGATAGTTAACAGCCTGCCTGCTGATGAAAAAATAATTTTTGCTCCTGATAAGAATCTAGGTCGTTGGGTTATGCAGCAAACTGGTCGTGATATGCTGCTCTGGGATGGTGCGTGTATGGTGCACGAGATTTTTTCCCGGGAAAAAATACTAAAACTAAAACTGCGTCACCCTGAGGCCGTGATTATTGCTCATCCCGAATGTGAAACTCCGGTTCTGCAACTGGCAGAGTTTATTGGATCTACAACAGCTCTGCTCAATTTCACTAGAAAAAGCACAAATAAGGAATTTATTGTTGCTACAGAAACCGGTATTCTTCATCAAATGGCTTTGGCTTCGCCTCATAAAGTTTTTATCCCGGCTCCGCCGGATAATAATTGTGCCTGCAACGATTGTCCACATATGAAACTTAACACTCTCGAAAAATTATATTCTTGTTTAAAACACGAAAAGCCTGAAATTCAGATACCTGAAAGTATACGTTCAAAAGCTGAAAACTCTATTCGCAGAATGCTACAAATTTCTGCTGAACTTGGGCTTTAAAATTTTTTCCTTTTGCCTGCATGAAATACTCACTTATCTCGACAATTATTCTGGCTTTTAGCTTGAATATTTGTGCTCAAAAAATAGAATTTAAAACCGATTCAGCTCATGGAAGAACTTTCCGTGAAGTTAAAGGTGATCCTATGAAAACCAGGATCTATACCTTAGAAAATGGTCTTACAGTTATGTTTTCCTCCAATAAGGAAAAACCAAGAATTTATACATGTATTGCAACCAGGGCGGGAAGTAAAAACGATCCAAAAAATGCTACCGGACTAGCTCATTATCTTGAGCACATGTTGTTTAAAGGCACTGACAAATTTGGTACTCAGGATTACAAAGCCGAGAAAGTATATCTTGATCAGATTGATAGTCTTTATGTGCGATATGCTGCAACCAAGGACTCTGTTAAGCGAAAGAAAATTTACCACAGAATTGATTCTGTTTCAGGAATAGCAGCAAAATTTGCTATTGCTAATGAGTATGATAAAATGATGCAGCATATTGGTGCAACCGGTACGAATGCATTTACTTCATTTGATCAAACTGTTTATATAAACGACATTCCATCGAACAAGATGGAAGATTGGATAAATATTGAAGCAGAGCGTTTCAGAAATCCTGTGCTTCGTTTGTTTCATACCGAGCTCGAAGCCGTGTATGAAGAGAAAAACATTTCTCTGGATTCTGATGATGATAAGGTATTTGAAGAGTTGTTTGCCGGATTATTCCCTCATCATACCTACGGAACGCAAACAACAATCGGAACAGTTGAACACCTTAAAAATCCATCACTGAAAAAAATCAGAGAGTTCTATCAAAACTGGTACGTGCCAAATAATATGGTAATTGTTATGGCAGGGGAATTTAGTTATGATAAAGCTATTGATTTGATTGATAAAACATTTGGATCATTTAGCCCTAAGGAGGTCCCGGAATTTAAATTCTCTGATGAATCAAAAAAGAAGGAACCTGTTCGAAAAACCGTGAAAGGTCCCGAATCTGAATATGTTACCATTGGCTTCAGATTGCCTGCACCTAAAGAAAAAGATGATGTTATCATGGCAGTTTCTGAAATGATTCTTCAGAATGGAAAATCCGGTTTATTTGATTTAAATCTGATTAAAAAACAGAAAGTTCTGGAAGCGGATGCTGGTATTTATAATCTTCATGATTATTCAGTGCTTTATATGCAAGGCAGACCCCAGGAAGGTCAAACCCTACAACAGGTTGAAAAATTAATGCTGGACCAGCTCGATTCACTAAAGGCCGGCAAATTCTCTCAAAGTGATTTGGATGCAATTATTTTAAATGCATCTGTTGACGAAATGCAACAGCTCGAGAATAATTCTTCCCGGGCATTTAAAATGGTGGATGCTTTTATTCAGGAAACTCCCTGGAATGAAATTGTCGAAAGAACGAATCTCATGAAGAAGGTCACCAGAGAAGATATCATGAATTTCGCCCGGGTATATCTGAATAATGATTTCACAGTCGTTTACAAAGTGCAGGGTGACGAAATTAATTTGAATAAAATTTCAAAGCCGGAAATAACCCCCGTAGAAGTAAATCGGAATGCTATTTCAAGATTTACAAAAGATATTCTTGATAATGAATATATAGCATTAAAGCCCGTATTTGTTGATTATCAAAAGGATTTTAACAGAAAAATGATAAATAACGATGTTGAGATTATAAAATTAAAAAATAAA
>JAGQVC010000316.1 GCA_020438185.1 Bacteroidota bacterium | reverse complement strand
ACTATTTAATTTATTCATGAATTACTTTACAGGTGAATGCGGGGGTTGTTTTTTAATTCAATCCACCTGCTCATGTATTTGGTTGCCTTGTAGGATGTAGAATTTAATAATCCCCTGTAAAAGTTATGCTGCCTTACATTATTCAAGTTTGATAATTGCCCAATTAAATGTGTTTTGAATGTAGAAGTGTTTTTCGATTTACTAAAGCAATTTTTAAGGATGGGATTGCCATTTACAGAAGCTTTATTCCATAAATCAGAATCTGAATAAAGCCGTACAGCGGCATCAGCGATTTGATTAGCGGTTTCAGCGACAGCGCCCGGCCAGGGAAGATTATTGTGCATTCCTTCGGCGCCAATCGGAGTTGTTACAGAAGGTGTACCGGCAATCATTGAATCGAGAAGTTTGCCTTTGAGTCCGGCGCCAAATCTTAGAGGGGCGAGACTAACTTTTGATGCACTTAGTACTTCAATAGCATCTTCAGCCCTACCCAGCATAAGAAATCCTGATTTTTCGTCATGCCAATCATGCTGTTTTTGATTTTGTCCCGCACCATAAATTCGCAATATTGCCGTTGGTAATTTTTGTCTGATTAAAGGCCAGATTTCGTCTTTTAACCATATAACCGAATCCAAATTAGGAGGATGCATGAAGTTTCCGATGCATACAAAATCACTCCTGTTTTCGAATGGGATAATTTCATCTGTTTCCGATTCCGTATCATGCCAGAATGGCAAATAAAACAATATAGATTCAGGGAGATTAAATAATTCGGTGAGCAATTCCATTTCGGCTAAGGAAATAACCAAATTTAAATCGCATCGCAGCATGGAAGCAATTTCACGGTATGCGAATTCATGCTGAAAAGCAGAGATATCAGGATTTATTAAATATCCGGAATTCAATTCACGAATTTTTCGTAAAGCATGAAAATCCTCCATATCTAGAATTTGCATAGCATCCGGAATATTTTCAGTTACCCGCCATCCGTATTTTTCTTCGGTCATAAAACGGTCAAACAAAACCATTTCAGGATTTAATTCAATTAATAATTCATCAAATGATGAATCATTTACCTGAATTTTCTCAACACGTAAAAGACCATTATCGGGAAGCACACCAAATTCGGAACGAACAGCATCGCAGGCAAAAACCACCTGCATTTTTTCGTTCAGAAAAAAATTAATCAGCTGCAGCATTCTTGTGCCTGCGGCAGATGAGCGGGGTTCCGGAAAAACATGTCCGATAATTAGAATTGTTTTATTACTCAACATGTTTTTCGGAGCTGCAAAAGATTAATTCATATTTGGTATTTCCCTTAGAGTTTTTTTAAGGAATTCCCAGAATTTTGAAACCGAAGCAATATTAACTTTTTCGTCGGGAGAATGTGGATTTTTAATTGTTGGGCCAAAGGAAATCATGTGCATACCCGGATAATGCTCGCCAATTAGGCCACATTCAAGCCCAGCGTGACATGCACGTACGTGCGGATTTTCGGCAAACATTTCGGTGTATAAATTCTGCATGGTGTGCAAAATGGGTGCGTCAGGTAATGGCTTCCAACCCGGATAGTCGCCACCCTGCTGGACTTCGGCGCCCATTAGTTCGAATGTGGCCCGAACCGCAGCTGCAATATCGCTTTTGGCAGAATTAACTGAGCTTCGCTGCAAACTTTGAGAAATGAAGGTTCCATTTTCCACGATAATTCTTGCCAAAGAGGATGAAGTTTCAACAAGGTCAGGAATATCTGTACTCATTCGGTAAACGCCATTGGGTACAGCATAAACAGCATTTAATAATTTTCGCTGATCGTCCTTATTCATCACTCTTTCTGGCCTTCCGGCCGATGAGGCCGAAATAATTAAACCGGGATCGGCAGAACTTAATTCTTCCAAAAGCATTTTGTGCATTTTATCCAGGTAATTCCTGAATGCATCTGAATTTTCAACAAGCACGATAGCAACAGATTCACGTGGAATGGCATTCCGAAGGCTACCTCCGTTTATGCCTGAAACACGAACATTGCAATTAGAAGGAGCATTCCACAACAAGCGGTTCATTATTTTATTTGCATTTCCCCGCTGGAGATGAATATCCACACCTGAATGGCCCCCTTTTAGTCCTTTAACCTCAATTTTGAGTGCCTCATGAGTTTCAGGAGCAGGTTCTTCCCGGTAATTCCATGAAACATTTGTATCGAGGCCACCGGCACAACCAATACAAAGTTCATCGTCATCCTCTGTATCGAGGTTAAGCATGATTTTGCCTGTAAGAAAACCCGGTTTAAGCCCTTTGGCACCAGTCATTCCGGTTTCTTCATCAATTGTAAATAACGCTTCAATGGCGGGATGTGGAATATTTGAAGATGCCAGAACGGCCATTGCGGCAGCAACGCCCATACCATTATCAGCACCCAGCGTTGTACCCTTTGCCTTCACCCAGTCGCCATCGATGTATGAATTAATGCCCTGTGTTTCGAAATTGAAATCAGTATCGTTATTCTTTTGGTGAACCATATCGAGATGCGACTGAAGCACAACTTTTGGCCGGTCCTCCATTCCCGGAGTTGCAGGTTTACTAATAAGTACATTACCTACTTCATCCTTCT
>JAGQVC010000315.1 GCA_020438185.1 Bacteroidota bacterium | reverse complement strand
CATGACCACCGGCGGGGCAAGTAATGACCAGAAAGCGGTCCAGCTCCATGCAGGAATGAGGATGTTCCGAAGGCGGTAACGTGGTGCCAGATAAACCATGGCAGCGCCGCCCATAAAATCGCAAATTAGCTGCACACTTATTACTATTACAAGCATAAGTGTGGCAATGCCTTTTCCTTCGGGACCCAGTTTTCGCGACAACAGCATGATGGTGCCGAAATTCACCACGGCAGTGGTGAGTCGGCTCGCCAGCGTCATCAGCATGAGTCTCAGCATTTACCGGCAGCTTTTAAATAAACCCGGCTCAGTGCTTCACCTACGGCGGGAATGGAGTATTTTTTTACAGCTTCGCTGCGGATGGTTTCTGCATCATACCGGCTTCTCGATTCGTACCACTGAATGATAGCCTTTTCGAGCGCCGCTTCATTACCTGGGTCAAATTGCTTTCCGTTGCTTTCGTCCAGCATTTCAGGTATTCCGCCGGTGGCGGGAGCTATTACCGGAATGCCGCTGAGCAAAGCTTCTATTATTACAACCGGCTGGTTTTCATAATTTGAGTTCAGCACCATCGCCCGGGATGCGGAAATGGCTTTTGCGAGGGCCACGCTTTCAAGTTTGCCGGCAAATTCAACACCGCGCTGGGTAAGGCCCAATTCGTTGGAAAGTCTGCGTAATTTGGATTCATCAGGTCCGGAACCCACAATAAGCAATTCCAAATCAGGATACTTTCGGTGAATCTTGACGAATACCCGTAATAGCGCACTCACATTTTTTTGAGCGTCATCGAGCATGGAAACATGAATCAGGCGGTTTATTTTGACTTCGTCAGATATGGTGAACAGATTCTCGTCGGCTACATTCGAAACCACTTCGTAGTTGCCATGCAGACCATGTCGCGTCATTGCTTTCGATAGCTGATTACTTACCGGCAAAATAACATTTGCTTTCCGTATGGTTTTTATAGTGAGCCATTTCATCAGCATCCCGCGGTAGCGGCCATCTTCGGGATGGTAGCCGGTCCAGTGCTCGGTTAGCACAAGTGGAATTTTAAGTTTGGATGAAATATCGGCAGCAATTCCCCCCAAAGGCCAGATTACATTAAGATGAAGCACATCGGGTTTGCCAAACCATTCATTTATTTTTTCAAGGCCAAAATCGTAATGCCTGCGAAGCAATTTATTTTGTCTTATCAGGTTATTCAGGCCTTTTCCGGGCTTTCGCCCGAAGTAAATAACAATTTCACGAAAGCGGCCTTCTTCCTGCTTCATGATTCTGAATTCGCCGGGTTTCATATCGTCATCGGCAACCGCATGCAGCAAACTAACATCGTGAAAACGAGACGCGGCCAGCGCGTGACGCTTCACGAAAATGCCTAAAAGAGGCTGTTTTTCGGTAGGATACCATGATGAAAGAACCAATATATGCATGCCGGAATCTTTTCTCAATGTGGGCGAAAATAAGCGAAATAAGTGTAGTTCTATTTCAATTTTCGGAATTGAAGCCTTATTGAATTGCCAATCACAATTACATCTGAGAAAGCCATGGAAAGAGCGGCAATCATCGGGCTAAGAAAGCCCGCAGCAGCAACAGGAATAGCAATAATATTGTAGAAAAATGCCCAGAAAAGATTTTGTTTTATGGTACGCAGGCTGAGACGGCTAAGTTTCAATACCTGAGGTAATGCTTTTAATCCTGCGCGCTCAAGTAAGATAACCCCGGCCGAGTTTCGGGCGACTTCGCTGGCTCCGGAGATTGAAATTCCAACATCGGCAAGATGCAGCGCCGGAGCATCGTTAATTCCGTCGCCAACCATGGCCACAGGTGCTTCTGTCTTTAAATTTTCAATAATTTCCAGCTTCTCCTGCGGGGTTTTTTGGGCATGCCACTCTTCAATCCCCAAGGCTGTAGCTACCTGCCGGCATTTTTCTTCCCGGTCGCCGCTAAGTAACACAAGCCGGCAGCCCATTTCACGAAGTGCCGCAAGTGTTTCTGCTGCATCCTGACGAATTTCGTCGCTAATATACAAGGCGGCGAGGCATGCGTTTTCGGTGCCCACATATAAATCGGCTTGCAGCATATTTTCGGGAATAATCCCTTCGAACATGCGTGCCGAACCCATTTGAAGCAAGCTTCCACTTTCGTCAGAACCTTGCATTCCCAATCCTTTGAGCTCCTTAATTTGATTGAGCTTTGCCGGTTTTTCAGTGATTCGGTTACGAAGTGACGTTGATACCGGGTGAGAGGACCGCGCTGCAAGCGCTTTAACTATTTGCAGTATTTCCGCCTCATCGGCGGAATTGGCCAGTTTAATCTCAGCAATTTCAAAATTACCGGTTGTTAGCGTTCCTGTTTTGTCAAATACCAGGGTTCTTATTCCGGCAACCGATTCCATTATTTTACCGTCGCGAAATAGTATTCCAAGCCCGGCAGCTCTTCCAACTCCCGACATAACTGCAGTAGGAGTGGCCAGGCCCATGGCACATGGACAGGAAATAACGAGAACCGCGATAGCGCGCATTAGCGATTCGGTTGTACTTACGTCGGCAAAAAGTGCATTGATAAGGAATGTAAGTGCAGCAATACCAATTACTACAAAAACAAAAACGGCA
>JAGQVC010000314.1 GCA_020438185.1 Bacteroidota bacterium | reverse complement strand
TTCGGTAAGTCATGGGAGAGGTTTCGGGCCTGCCGGCCGATGCGTGAAAATGTTTAATTCCAGCATTTTTTAATTGAAGTATGTTATTTGAATTAACCCCGCTTCCTGCCATGATTTCGATTCGGTTTCCTGCTTGTTTATTCAATTCTTTAAGAACATCAATTCCCGCGACAGCGGTATTATAGCGACCCGAGCTTAGTACGCGTTTTACCCCTAATTGAATGAGTTCTTCAAGCATGGTGAAGCTGTTTTCCGACATATCGATGCAACGGTGAACGCAAAATTCCATGTTGCCCGCTACCTGCTTGAGCATGCTCATGCGGTGCAGGTCGGCCCTGCCGTTGGGCAGAAGCACACCGGTTACAACACCCGGAAATCCAAGTTCCTGCATCATTTCCAAATCATACAGCATTTGCCGGAATTCGGCATCCGAGTAGCAAAAATCACCCCCCCGGGGGCGTAAAATGGGTAGAATCCGGATGCCTTCCACAACAACGGCTTCGTGCAGGTATCCTGCCGAAGGCGTAATGCCACTTTCAGTTCTGCCGGCACACAATTCAACACGTTGCGCACCAGCCCGGGCAGCCCTTCGGGCTGACTCAACTGAATAACAACAGATTTCGAGGGAGGAATTAAACATATTGCATATTTTAAGGCAAGATAATCGGTTTATCTTGAGCTGCGTTGTACTTTTGTTGTATGCAAAGGCCCGATAAACCGATTCTCGACAAGCGTATTTTCTGGGATGTAAAATTCGAGGAGCTGGATTATGAAAAATACGCCAATTTCATCATTGAGCGTGTTTTTGAGCGAGGCGATGTGGATGACATTCGTCAGGTACGCCGTTTTTATGGGGATGAGCGGGTTAAGGAAGCGCTTACCAACGCGCGCTGGCTTTCTCCTTCAACCATTACTTTAGCGATGGCCATGTTCAATAATAAATTTGAAGATTATAGATGCTATATTTTAGCACAGTCGAACCCGACACATTTCAGTTATTGACCAGCTTAATGCAAGTTCCGGAGTTAGGTGCCTTTGCCCTAGCCGGAGGAACATGCCTTGCCTTGCGATATGGACATAGAAAATCTATTGACATTGATTTGTTCTCTACTCAAGATTTCGATAATGATGAACTTGTAGAGAAGCTAAATGAAAATGGATTTGTTTTTCAAGAAACTTTCTTTGCAAATAAAATAGGGGTATTTGGTAAAATAAAACATATAAAAGTTGACTTTGTCCGCCATCATCAGTTTCCGATTTTGCAGCCATTAGAGTTGAGTCAAGACATACGAATGTTTTCAGACACGGATATAATTGCAATGAAAATTCAGGCTGTTTTGCGTAGAGCTGTGAAAAAAGATTTCTGGGATATCGCTGAATTATTATCCCATTATTCAATGGACTTCTTTACGGAGTGTTACCAGAAAAAATATCCGAATCAACTATTATTGATTTCTATACCCAGAGCATTATCTTATTTTGACGACGCTGAAAATAGTCCAGCACCCAATTGCCTGCGGGGCTGGACCTGGGAAGATGTGAAACAGAAAATACGGCATGCCGTGAATGAATATTTAAAATGAGCACCCTTCTATTCATTTGCTTCCGGCACTTATTCAACACCCGGGTTTGCGTTGATTTATTTATTTAATTTCGCTTAATGAAACTGAAACTTCTGTTACCTGCATTTTTTGCATTCATATTAATTTCATCATGCAAAAAAGATGAAACTGACCCACCTGAAGCTACTCAGTTTTCATTCAGTATACCTGATTCTCTGGTGTTTGAGCATAGCGATACAAAGTCGGTGACCGTTAGTGTACAGAGCGAGTCAGGCAAAAGTTTTATTTCGACATTTGAGACTATTCCACCACAGGCATTCGGTTATTTCGATGGTGAAGTTACAATTGCAGCAAATCAGAGTGGCGTGCTTGAACTTGAGTTTTACCAAACCTTCGCTATGCCCGGAGTTTATACCGGAACAGTGCGCGTAGCTGTGCCAAATGAGAATAATGCTATTAAAACCAAGGACATAAGCCTGATTTATCGCCCCAATTGCATGTACGATTTCCGAAATCATGTGTATGGCCAGATTACCTACGTTAGCAACGGGCAACTGCAGAACAAAACAATAACGTGTTCATACGATACACAGGGCAGACTTGTAGTTGCCGGATTAACGCCCTACGATGTGGTGCTGAATGCCGATTGTGCCAATCAAACGGTATCAATGGTACCCCTCGTAAACAATGGTTTTTACATGACAGGTTCGGGCCAGATTGAAGGCAACGAGATTGCTTTGCAGATATTCAGCGATGGAACTTTGCATTCGAATTCCCGGATTCTTCTTCAATAATTGAAGACAAATTAACGAATCGTTGCGCTTGCGGCAGGGATTGCAGCGGATACCCCGCATACCGCGAGCGAAGCGATGCGGGAGAGGAGTAGCAGCGGAAAGCCCGGTTCAGCCGCCCAAATTCAACAAATCTGTCTATCTTTTTAGCCTATTAAAATAGGATGAAATCGCTGCTTTTTACTTTCTTTTTGCCTCTTGCCATTTTTGCACAAGAGCCACTTGCTGAATATGTTAACCCATTTATCGGTACTGGC
>JAGQVC010000313.1 GCA_020438185.1 Bacteroidota bacterium | reverse complement strand
TTCGCTTTTACAAAAAGCAAGTCGCAGCCATTTTACTGGGAGTTATCCTGCTGATAACAGCCAGTGACCAGGTAAGTGTGGCAATTAAAAACAGTGTTCAGCGTTACAGGCCCTGTCACAACGAAGTTGTAAATAAACAAGTGCATCTTGTTAATAATCATTGCGGCGGTAAATTCGGATTCTATTCCTCGCATGCCAGCAATACCCTGGCTTTGAGCGTTTTTGTTTACCTGCTTTTACCGGCTCTTCGCTGGAAAAAATGGTTGTTTGTTTGGCCCTTGCTGGTTGGCTACAGCCGGATTTATCTGGCAGCGCATTATCCGGCAGATGTTGCAACAGGTTGGCTAGCAGGAGCTATACTCGCCTTTGCAGCCTTTTTTACGCTTCGCAAATTCAAGGTTTCACCAAATAATCTGCTTGTTCAATGAAAGATACCTTAACCTGGATTGGCATTTTTGCCGGAGGCGGATTTGGTTCGGTCATCCGTTTTTTACTTTCGGTGGGCTTGCGCCGCAGCGGCCTTCATATTCCAATGGGAACTCTTGTTGCGAATCTGATAGCAGTAATCATCATGGTAATTTTCACCAAAATTGGCGAACAAACCAACCTGGGTCAGGGATTGCGGCTAGCCATTTTTACCGGATTTTGCGGTGGGTTGAGCACATTTTCGACTTTTAGTGTTGAAACAGCCATGATGATGCGCAACGGGCAAATGCTGTGGGCCCTGGTTAATATTCTTGTTTCTGTAATCCTGTGTGTTGGGGTGCTTTATTTCAGCTTCCGAAAAGCCTGATAAGATATGCTGAAAAGGTTCCTTACCATTGCCATGCTGGTGCTGCTTGTTATTACAGGCATGCTGGTTTGGTCGTGCAGGAATCTGGAATTCGACTACAATTTCGAGCATTTTTTCCCGGTAGAAAGCGATGATGCTGAGTTCTTTTACGATTACAGACAAAAATTCGGGTCGGATAATGAGTTCATAATTATTGCTTTACGCAACCAACCGGATGTGTTCCGGAAGTCCTTTCTGGATTCTGTTCAGCTTGTTACAGATTCTATGCGAAGCATTAAGGGTGTTCGCTCTGTAAATTCACTCATCAATCTTAAACTTCCGGTAATTAATTCCTTCGGAATGATAGAAGTGCCGGTTTTGAGAATGCAATCAGATTCGGCGTTGCAGCAATCGGCGAGAGAAATTTTAGCGGATTCTCTGCTAACCGGAAACTTTGTATCGGCCGGAGGCCAAAGCCTGGCTATTTACCTGCGGCACGAAGAGCAACTGAAAAAAAGTACGGGCGACAGCCTGCTTACCGCACTTGAAACCCTGTGTGAAGCTTCGTTTCCCGACAGATGGCTGATTACCGGAAAGCTTAAATCGGAAAGAGCTTACCTCAACAAAACCCGGAATGAGCTTATCCTGTTTATGTCGGTTTCGTTTGTGCTGGTTACGCTTTTCCTGTGGTTTACCTTTAGAAATGTTTGGGGTGTTCTGGTTCCGCTAACAGTTGTAATTCTTGCAATAATCTGGACTATAGGAATTATGGCCGTTACAGGAAAAGCCATAGACATTATGATTATTCTGATGCCCTGCATTTTGTTTGTGGTGGGCATGTCGGATGTAATTCACATAACCAGTCAGTTTTACGAAAAAATTGAGGAAGGCTTCGATAAAATTACGGCTATTCGCTTATCGCTCGAAGAGGTTGGTTTTGCTACATTTTTAACGTGCATTAGTACTTCGATTGCATTTTTAACACTAAATACAACGAGCATCCAGCCTGTTCGGGATTTCGGCACCTACACAGCAATAGGTGTTGTTGCGGCTTATATTTTATCGATTACGGTTTTACCTTTTATATTGATCCAGGTAAAAAATCCCGATCGTTTCCGGGTTCATAACGTGCAGGTAAGGTGGGACCGATTTCTAAGGCGCATCATACGCGGAGTGTTTAAATATCCGGTTCAGATTGTTGCAGGCACCGTAATTCTGACAATTATAGCATTTGTCGGCATTGGCCGCATCGAAGTAAACAATTCGGTGCTGGACGATTTGGACGAAAATGATCCGATTAAACAGGAGTTTAAGTTTTTCGACAAAGAGTTTGGCGGTGTAAGAGGATTTGAGATGCAGGTTAATTCGGCTTCGCCGGATGGCCTGTTTAGTCCGGAATCGGTTGCTGAATTGCTTGAAGTAGAGCGGTATCTCAAAAACGAATACAAGGTGAGCGTGCTGGTTTCGCCTTTAGATGTGCTGCGTGGCTTTAACCGTAGTGTACATGATGGAGATTCGCAGTTTTTCAGCCTTCCGGCCGATGAGGCCGAAAGAAAGAAACTGGTTAAGCAATTAAAACCCTGGCTGCAACAAAAAGAAATTAAGGCTCTTATTTCGCCCGATATGATGCAAGGCAGATTCAGCGGTAGAATAAGAGATAAGGGGAGTCGTGCGGTAGGCGTGAAGAACGATGCATTTGAAAAACGCATGCGGGAATTAAATCCTGAACACATTGACTGGCGAATTACTGGAAGTTCGGACCTGATTGACAAAAGCAACGAATACCTCACCGATAATATGCTTCAGGGTTTGAGTCTCGACATTATTGCGCTGATGATAATCGTCGGACTAATTTTCC
>JAGQVC010000312.1 GCA_020438185.1 Bacteroidota bacterium | reverse complement strand
AGCGGAAAGGAAATTAAATCAACCAAGGAGAAATTCACTGCTGAATTCATGAAACTTGCCCTTGGCACTGAAAAAGCAACCGATGAAGAACACCTGAAAGATCTTCATATGCGAAATATTTTCCCCCAGCCTGACGGAGGAATGATACTCATTGCGGAGCAATACTATATTATTAGCCTCAATAACGATTTCAACTTCAATAACCTGAGTATTTTTATGCTGAATCTCGATGCTCAAGGCAATCTGGTTTCTCAGGCCAGAGTTGATAAAAAGCAAAGGACCTCAGGCGATGGAGGAATTTTCAACTCCTTTTGTGTGGTCGAAAGCCCTGATGCATTGCACTTTATTTACAATGCAAACAGGGATAATCCAAAAGATAAAATGTCGAATACCAACAAAGCTTCCGTTTACATGACCAGCGTACCGCTGGATGGAGGGAAACAAACTACAAATCTTCTCTTCAATGGGAAGGAGCAGGAAACAATTGCTGTTCCTAAGGTATTCGTGCAGGAATCTGCTAATTCTACTGTGTTTTTTAACCTGAAAAGGTATAATTTCAAATTTGCCAGGGTGAAGTATTAATCGTTTTTGCGATTTTTATCTTCCATGGCTTTCTCAAGACGCTTGCGCTGGTAACGGCGTAAGCCGAACAAAATGCCACAGCAAAAAGTAACGAATAAGGGAAACTTAGCCTGATCCCAATCGCCTTTGCTTAAAAACCAGGCGCCAAAGAGGAGCGAAAGGACAGCGCATGCTAACCATACACGCTCCATGATTTTAAAAATTTTGTATTGATTTTCCATCATTCGTTTAAGTTTATGACGCCTCTAACTTTTAAGATGCGGTATTTAGAAAAATCCTGGTTGGACTCGAATCCATCTCCGTAAATAACCCTGTCGGGTGAAGTGATACGGGTAAATACATCCGAGTGAATCCTGTCTTCCTTTTGTTCCCAGATTAAATGTTCTGTTTCCAGCCTATCGCCTGAAGTATTCTCTACAACAACGTTATTTCTTGCTTCCAGGCGGTCTTTGCCGGTGTATGATATGGCAAAATTGGAACGCATCTTTGATTCGATGCGACCTTTACTGTCATAAAATTCTACTCTTATTCCTTCGGGAAAAACAACCTCCTGCCTGTCGCCAACATATGTTTCCCGCAATGGCGCCTTGATTTTTGCTTTCAATCTTGCCGAATCAGAATAGGTCATTTCAACCTTTCTGGTTGTTGAAACAGGATATTCCTGTGCATCGCCCAGGCGTTTAACTTCGTTGATATCGTTCGTGCAGGCCGAAAACAGAAGCACCATTAATCCGATTACCAACGAGAGGCTTTTAATCATACTTTATCTTTCTGAACCAGCGATCGTTTAGCGAAAATCCAAGAGTCAGGCGCAGGTATTCTTCTACAAGCGGGTTTGAACCTCTTGTACCTCTCCTGCCGGCTGTAACGGATAAATTGAGAATGCTTGTTGCCGGACGTGTGTTGTATGTTCGAAGCACCACCGGCAAGCCTACCCCAATGCTCACAGCCATTTCGGGTAGCTGCTGTCCGTCAACGAGCAGGTATCCATCAGAAAAACTGAAGCCGGCTCTGTAGCGGATTCGTTTAAAATAAGAAACCTTTCCGGTGAAATTATTCCCGGCAGGTATAATTTGTAATCCCGCCGCCAGGCGGAAAGATGATTTTACCGAATCTACAGCTCCAAAGAGCCTGAAATTATTCCAGTCGGTGTAAACATATTCAGCACCGATAAGCCATTTTTCTGCGCTGTTGCTTAAAGTAATACCACCACCGTATTGCATGGGCATACTTATACTACCCTTTTGATTACCGATGTACGATACAGTATCATTGGTACCTGCAACGGAAAGGACGCCCGGACCGGCTCCAAAAAACGACTGCGCCAGATAAGAATATGTTCCATTCAGATTCATCAGCGGGTGAAATGTGCCTCCCAATGTGAGGTGCAATGAATCCTTTCTGGTTTTACCATCTTCCGAAGGCTTGCGTTTTTTGAAGTATTTCCGGTACATCAAACCGGTATTCAAATCGAAACCATTCAGCTGATTCGTTCTGGTAATTAAGGAATTGCGATTACCATCATTGAGCGCATCAGGGAAATACAGCAGCGATTTATAGTCTGTGCGCCCAAAAGTGTATGAGCCCTGAATACCCAGGCTAAAATTTTTACCAAGCCTGAAGCCGTGAGTCATCGAAAAAGCAGAATATCCGCCGGCACCGGCGTAACTTAAATAAGCGTCGCCTGCCAGTGCATTTGTAACTGTATCGCGCAGCACATAACCCACATTGGAAACCGGCACCAGAGAAATGGATGCGTTCCAGAATTTCTTGAAAACCGGAAAAGCAAGTCCGAAATAGCCGAATCCGGCTGTTCGTCCGGTTGTGCTTCGGTTCAGATAAACATAAGATGTTTGAGCACCGCTCAGGCCTGCTTCAAAAATTGTTACCCCACGTTCCAGAAATGCAAGCGCAGCAGGTTGGTTAAACGATAAAATATTTGAATCGGCAACCGCTTTGGAGAGTCCTCCCATGGATTGCTGATAAGGCGAAGGAGTGTATTGCAGGTCACCGAGTGCGAATCGTCCGTATGGCGACTGACTCAGGGTTTGAGCCTGAGAA
>JAGQVC010000311.1 GCA_020438185.1 Bacteroidota bacterium | reverse complement strand
AGATTTACTTCGTTTATTCAGGAATCCTGTTATTATTTCATTATTTGAAGAGCAAGAATATACAGAGATAATAAATGCCATTAATAATGATCATGAATTTTTCATTTCACCGGAAACATTTGTCAGGCTGGTTCGCGAAAATGATATTATGCAAAGTATATTTTCTGACTGGAAAAATGATAGCAGGACGGCATCGGAAAATTTAATACGATTTGGGGAATTTCTTTTGAATAAACTCGAAATAAATCCGGATTTTCAGGAAGGATTTGAGGTGGATAATTTATTTGAAATATTGAAGCTGCTCAGGAAAATGAATTCAATGCAGCAATTGTTTTCCAACACCGGTAATTTCAAAACGTTTAATGCACTTTTCCGGCAGCAGCTTCGCTCAGCCACTCTTCCTTTTGTTGGTGAACCACTGGAGGGTCTTCAGATTATGGGATTACTTGAAGCACGAAATCTTGATTTCAAGAATTTAATTATGCTTTCGGTTAATGAAAATGTTGTGCCCAAAGCAAAAACAAACAATAGTTTTATTCCTTTGGATATTGCGGTTGGGTTTGGATTACCAACTTATCGGGACCGCGATTCTGTTTCGGCTTATCACTTTTACAGATTATTGCAAAAGGCTTCTAATGTCTGGCTGATTTACAACACCGAAACAGATGAATTCGGCAAAGGTGAGAAGTCACGCTACATCAGTCAGATTGAAGAAGAATTCATTCATACAAATACACAGATTACCACGGAATTATTTGCACCAGAAATTGGTGGCTTTGAAAACTTTGATATTAATTTCACGAAGAGCGATAAATTCCTGGAGGATTTCTTTCAATTGTTCAGCAATGACAAATCAGAAAGGAGTCTTTCACCGACCGCGCTATCCACTTTTATAGACTGTAAATTAAAATTCTTCTTCCGGTATTTTAGTGAAATAAAAATTCCGGACGAAAAAGAAGAAGATGTTGGTGCTGATGAGCTGGGGAATATAACACACGAAATACTTGAAAAACTGTATATTCCATATCAGGATAAGTATCTGAAGCCGGAAGATTCAGAGGAAATGTTAGCCCGTCTTGATGAAGTGGCTGAAGTCTGCTTTGAAAAAGAGCAGAGTTACCGCAATTACGATGAAGGCCCCGCCTTGCTCATTAAATTTGGTATTATTAATTCAATAAAACGCTTTTTGCAACACGAATACAACCAGTTAATTGAATACCAGAAAAACGGCACCACTCTCAAAATCCTGCAGCAGGAATTCAAGCTGAATAAAAACATTACACTTAATTTTAATGGAAAAGATACACCAGTCAGACTAGGTGGAAAAGCTGACCGGATTGATTTAATAACGACGCCAGAAGAATCCTACATTCGTATTATTGATTACAAGTCCGGCGACGTTAAATCCCCTGATTTAAAGTTTGTAGATTTTGATGATCTTATATCGAATAGAAAATCAAAGCTATTGCAATTACTTCAATACAAATACCTGGCTGAAGAAGCGTTTCCGGGTCATGAATTTAAACCAGGAATAATTAGTTTAAGGAATGTAACTGCAGGGTTTATGCCCATTAAGCCGGCAGATAAAAAGGCCGGAGAGTTTTCAATCAGTAAACATGAGCTCGAATCAATATTCAGGCATTTGATTACCCAAATTGTGAATGTTGAAGAAAAATTTGAGATGACAGAGGACATAGCTGTTTGCTCCTATTGCGATTTCGCAGGAATTTGTAACAGGAATTGATTTATTGTGCCGGCCGAATCAATGGTGTTTTCTTTTCTCTATCTTTCGTGATTCATGAAGCATCTTTGCAACATATTCATTATTTTACTATTCGCTTTCCCTTGTAAGCTGAAAGCTCAGCAGTATTATTTTGCCAACTATACGCTAAACGACGGACTTCCACATTCCAGAGTAAACGATTTGCTTCAGGGGAGTGATGGCTATTTGTGGCTGGCTACTAATCTTGGATTGAGCCGTTTCGACGGACATAAATTCATTAATTATTCATATCACGACGGACTGGCAGATAATAAAGTAACCTGCATATATGAGATTTCTGCAGGAGAATTATTACTTGGTCACGAAAATGGTGAGCTCAGTTATATTAAACCCGGTGTGTTTGTCGAAAAGCTGATTTTAAGTGAAAAGGCTGACCGGATTTTCGAAATCTATCCTGATCGCCAGGGTAATATCTGGATTGGAACTCAGAGTGCCGGTGTATTCAGGGTGAAAAAAGAAGAAATTGTTTCCCTAATCAGGAAAAAGGAATTTGATCATTTTGACGAAACGAATGGGTTGGCCAGAGATGTCACCTCGATACTTGAAGATAAAGATGGCCTGGTTTGGTTTATAACAGACCTTGGAATTAAAAGAAGCAGAGTCGCTGAGAATAAATTCGAGTTTTACCTGCCACATGAAATTGATTTTGTCCAATTTTCCGCTATCGCGGGAGATTCATCCGGGCAAATCTGGCTTGGAACCGTTACTTCAGGCGTGTATTGTTTGAACAACAAAGGGAAAGTTGTCAAGCAACTTAGTGTTGAAACGGGCGACCTGGAGTCCAATTTCGTATCGGTTTTAACTCCCGTTGAAGGAAGAGGAATGCTTGCCGGAACCTGGGGAGGTGGATTTTGCATAATT
>JAGQVC010000310.1 GCA_020438185.1 Bacteroidota bacterium | reverse complement strand
GTCTACCCCGGCAGGAAAGAAAATTGTGTCCGGAAGTGGTTCGTAATCTTCTCCGGCGATTGCAGTTCCACCATAAGTAACAGGCAGAGCCAGTTCCAGGTCAGCCTGATCGCGGGTAAAAATTAGTTCACCTACTGTACAACCTTCTATCACCGAAGTATCGGGTAACAGGTTTGCAATTTGAAAATTTGGAATGTTGGAAGAAAAACTCTCTGCCTGAAGGAATACCCAGGAATCGAGACTTGTATCAGTACCATTCGCAATTACAAGTTTGATGTGATAAGTCTGGTTACATTGCACTGTTGCAGAAGCAGTTAACAAGGTGGTGAACCCATCCATCTGTAGACTGTTTTGTGTATTCTGGATGTAATATTGAGCATTACCCAAACCACCACCGGGACATAATCCATTACCAAAATCTCCTTCAACACCAATATTTATTGTGTTGATTCCTACAGGCAGATTGGTACCCGGAACAATCGCCAGATTTACCGAATTATTAGTGTAAGGTCCGTTAATACCAGGTCCACTCAGAAAGAAACCGAATGCATCAAAAAACTGTGAGCAGACATACTCATCATATTCTTCAGAACCAAAAACAAAATTAAAGGCAAGAGAATCACCACTTGGGATAAAGTCGAATTCAATTACGGCTACAGTTCTGTTTGTACCGGAAACACCCAAATTACTAAGAATATTACTCAGGTCAGGGTCATTTTGCTGATCTGGCAATACAGAACTGGTAATGTTTCCATCATTAGGGCCTGCAACGTTTTGATTGACATCGCCGGTTGTCATTACTACACCGGAGGAGATGCCCAGATTAGTTGAATTGCCATTCGAAAAGCTGCCGAATTGCTCAGCATTCCCGACTGATGTTACGTTGGTGACTGTTACACCCTGACCAACCAAAACGTTTTGTACCAGATTCTGCGGCGTATCCATGGTCACAGTAATCTGAGCAAACGAAACTCCGGCAAACCCCAGAGTGGCAAGAACAATGAGCAGAATTTTGCTTTTCAATTGCATATTTGAATTTTAAAAGGGCATTAAAAGTACATAAAAATAAGGATTCAACTCAAATCCATGTATAAATTGTCATTTTGGCAACCATCTTATTTTTCCAGCTGATTCAGAATGAAATAGGAATAATTTTCATTCACTGACCATCCTGAACCTTCCAATTTTATGCTGAATGGCGAACTTCCGACAAATACTTTCTTAGTTTCACCTTTTGAGTTGCTTAAAATTACAGGCATTACGAAATTACCTGAAACCTCACTTAAATGCATTTTGAATTGCGATGAATCTCCCGTGTTCAGCACTGAGAAATTTAGTTTGGGCGGGAAACGGTTTTGAAGATAGTTTTGAAAGAATTCCGGCTTCAATCCGTTTAATCTATCACAAAACCAACTGATTAGCTCTTTGGTATCAATTGATTGATATTTATGCTCCTGGTAAAAAAGCTTAAGAGTTTCAAGCCACAATTCTTTCGTGTCCGCAAATTGACTCATTGTGTGAATCATTAATGCTCCCTTGCTATACATATCGGCTCCGCTGTCGCCGGGACCGAGAATGGGAGCTTCATTTTTCACCAGACGTTTCTTTAGATTGATGTATCGCAGCGCATTCGCTTCACCGAAGCGGCACTGCACATAAATCATTTCGGCGTAGGTGCAAAATGCTTCCTGCAGCCAGAAATCATCGGCAGTTTTTGCCGAAACACTGTTGCCCCACCATTCATGAGCACTCTCGTGAATGAGGATGAAATCGAAGGGTAAATTCATTCCCGAATAATCTTCGGCACGATACCCGTTTTTATATCCGTTGCCGTATGCAATGGCCGACTGGTGCTCCATTCCGGCATAAGGAGTCTCGACAACCGAATAACCGTCGTTGAGATAAGGATACTCTCCAAACATTGCATTGAAACAGGTAAGCATTTCTCGGGATTGAGCAAATTGCTGCCTCGAAACCTGCAGGTTATCACGGAGTGGATAAAAATCGAGACTTAACTTTGTTTTCTGGTCAATTGTTAGCGTATCTGACCTATGCTCATAGTCTCCGATGTTAAGAGTTACATTGTAGGTATGAATCGGATAGGTGGTGAGCCAGGTGGTAATGCGCCGATGTTCGGGCACTATGTCTTTAATGAGTCGGCCGTTCCCTTTAAAAAATAAATCTTCGGGGTATTCGGCTGTGATCTCAACAGTGTCCGGCTTGTCGTCGTATCTCTGAGGCACAGGCCACCAAAGGGAAGCTCCTTCGCCCTGACACGCCACTGTTAACCAATCTTTACCATTTGCAGATTTTGTCCAGATGAATCCTCCATCCCAGGGAGGTTTGACTGCTATGCGTGGCTTTCCTTCGCAGATTATTTTAACTTTTTGTGTTGGTGATTTCTTGAACAAGGCGATTGAGAGTGTGTGGCTTAAAGTATCGTATTGCCAGGGAGCCGCCTGATTGCCCAACAAAATCATCTTTATTCTGTAAGGAGCCTGAAGATTCAGTTTGAGTGTGTCGGTGTTTTCGGTGTTAACCCAATGCTGCGTGACATTCATATGAATCGATTGATTGTCGAAGTTGACAATCAGATTCATATTTACCTTTTGAAGATGTTGGGCAGCGGCGCAAAAAGGAAGCA
>JAGQVC010000309.1:1131-2646 GCA_020438185.1 Bacteroidota bacterium | reverse complement strand
ACACTAGCGCCATCCTCTGCACCCGGGTTGCCGCTTTGGTTCACTAAATCGCCACGATCATAAGTTACGATATCGAAGCATGATCCTCCCGGAGAAACAAAACTGATGTTCAAAGTTCGCGGGCCTCCGGCCGAATTGTAATTGGCAAAATTGCCTGTTGTATTGGTGGCACAATGAAAAATAATATACAACGTGTCGTTCAGCCCTTCAAATGAATTTGAATTGGGATCCATTCCAACACTTGAAACCAGTAGAACCTGACTATTGGCAGGTAAAACTCCATTTTCCGGTTCTACCAGAATACCACAACCTAAAATATCTGCATTGAGTTGATCAACAATAGCTGCTGTAGCTGCTGATTGACAAACTCCTTCCCAGGCATTGTTAACGGTTGCCCAGGTCACATTCATATCAGCCGTGTTCAGATCGGCATCCCCAATCTGGAAACGAACCATTTCGTTAAGCCCTTCTTCACCTTGGGGGGCGCAGGCATCAACAAGTATGCTTTGAATTTCGAAACAGCCTGACTGACTGAAAGATTGAACACTTATGAACAGAAATAATGTGTAAAAAATATTTTTCATGATGTGCTTTATGTCAAAACAAAGGACTGCGAATTTACCTTATCCAAACATTTCTGCATCGTTTTATTATGAATATTTTGTAAAATGTGGGTAAAAACCAAGATTGTTAAGTTCCTGCAAACTTTGTCCAATATGGTATCAGCTTTAGATTTTATATTTGCGCATGCAGGAAACGATACTGATACTGGATTTCGGCTCGCAATACACGCAGCTCATAGCCAGGCGTGTACGCGAATTAAATGTGTATTGTGAAATTCACCCATACAATCACATTCCGGAATTTGGAGAACACATTAAGGGAGTTATTTTGTCGGGAAGTCCTTATTCTGTAAAAGAAGCTGGCCGGCCGGACATTTCTCTGGACGAAATCAGGGGCACTTACCCGGTGCTGGGCGTATGCTACGGTGCCCAGTATATTGCCGATATTTTCGGAGGTAGTGTTGATCGCTCAAATTCAAGAGAATATGGCAGATCCTATTTGAAACCGGTTCGCGAGAGTCGTCTTCTAAGAAGAATTCCCGAGCGGTCACAAATCTGGATGTCTCACGGCGATACCATAACGGCTATTCCACCCGCTTATACGTTAACTGCTGCCACAGACGATATTGGAGTGGCTGCGTTTGAAAATGAAACCGAAAAAATTTTCGGAATTCAATTCCATCCGGAAGTTACGCATTCAACTGACGGGAAAACGCTACTGGCCAATTTCGTGTTTGACATTTGCGGTTGCGAAGGCAATTGGACGCCTGCATCCTTCATTGAATCTACAATTCAGCAACTTAGAGAGCAATTAGGCAATGATAAGGTTGTTCTGGGTTTAAGCGGAGGAGTTGATTCTTCGGTTGCAGCCATGTTGTTGAGCGAGGCCATTGGCGATAACCTGCATTGCATTTTTGTGGATAACGGCTTGCTGCGCAAGGATGAATTTACT
>JAGQVC010000309.1:0-1123 GCA_020438185.1 Bacteroidota bacterium | reverse complement strand
GTTGTTGAGCGAGGCCATTGGCGATAACCTGCATTGCATTTTTGTGGATAACGGCTTGCTGCGCAAGGATGAATTTACTCAGGTATTGCACGACTATCGTGAAATGGGATTGCATGTTCATGGCGTAAATGCAGGCAAACTGTTTCTGGATGAACTGCATGGAGTTTCTGACCCTGAGCAAAAACGAAAAATAATTGGCAGAACCTTTATTGAAGTATTTGAAGAAGAAGCGGGTAAAATTACTGACGTGCAGTGGCTTGCTCAGGGTACTATTTACCCCGATGTTATTGAATCCGTTTCAGTTAAAGGCCCGTCTGCAACAATAAAATCGCATCATAATGTCGGTGGATTGCCAGAATTTATGAAGCTTAAAGTGGTTGAACCATTACGCTCTCTTTTTAAAGATGAAGTACGAAAGGTTGGTCTGGCTCTTGGCCTCCCGGCCGATTTGCTGAATCGCCATCCTTTTCCCGGACCAGGTCTGGCAATTCGGATTCTTGGCGATATCACAGCTGAGAAAGTGCACATACTGCAGGAAGCTGATTCTATTTTTATGCACCACCTTAAAAGTTCAGGTGCTTACAATGATGTCTGGCAGGCCGGAGCAATTTTTCTTCCGGTAAAAAGTGTTGGAGTAATGGGTGATGAAAGAAGCTACGAAAATGTAATCTGCCTGCGGGCTGTTACTTCGCACGACGGGATGACAGCCGATTTCTCTCATCTTTCACATCAGTTACTGAGTAAGATTTCGAACGATATTATAAACAAGGTAAGAGGCATTAACCGCGTTGTTTACGATATTAGCTCCAAACCACCTGCTACAATTGAATGGGAGTAAGTTTCAAAAATATATTTGCTGTACTGGTTTTCATCCTGATGTTTTCAGGATTGGGAAAGGCTCAAAGTAGTCCAAAGCCTTATTATTACGAAGGCAAATGGGTTGAAGATATCGTTGTTGACAAAGGAAGGACTATCTATAATCTTACGAAAACCTACAACCTTACCGAAAAGGAATTATTTGACCTGAATCCGGAACTCAAAAAAGGCTTAAAAGCCGGTATGACAATCCGGGTCCATTCATTAAAACCCGAATCGGACAATACCGGTAAAACGATTGTTCCCA
>JAGQVC010000308.1 GCA_020438185.1 Bacteroidota bacterium | reverse complement strand
TTTCACACCTTTTCGGCTGTTTTTCCAGGAAAGGACATTGACGAATCGCACTGGGCGGCACTTGCCGCAGAAGGCACCGGCGCCCGCATACACGAGATAACACCCAAAGCTCCGGATTTGCTTCGGGATTTACGCGAACTGATGTACGCCCAGGATATACCAATCTGGTCAACAAGCACTTACGCTCAATTCCGGGTAATGAAATCGGTTCAGGAAAACGGAGTTAAAGTTGTGTTAGATGGCCAGGGCGGCGACGAGGTTTTTGGCGGGTATGCTCCTCACAGGTATTTCATGCTCAAGGGTTTATCGCCCTACGGGCGGATAAAACAAATACTTGCTTCGCAAGAACCGGGACAGTTGAAATTTTACCTGAGGCAATGGTTGCGATTTGATGCATTCCGCATGCTTCCGCAAGGAATGATACCAAAGTTCTTTCTTAGTTATTTTGCCGATCTTCGGTATCTGAACCCTGATTTCTATAAAAAATATGCTCATCGCATCGCTGCGAAAGCAGCAGATGATAAAGACCTGAACCACAGGCTTGCCCGTGAAATGCAAAATACTTCGCTTAAAACCTATTTGCGCTGCGAAGACCGTTGCGCCATGTGGCATTCCGTTGAATCCCGAACCCCATTTGCCGATGACCCACAATTAATTGAGTATTTATTCTCCATTTCGGGCAGGAAAAAGCTGAGCAAAATGCAGCTTAAATCACTGTTACGTGAAGCTGCCCGGGGTGTTTGCCGGGAAGAAATCCTTGAGCGAAGCGACAAGCAAGGGTATTCTACGCCAAACAGGGAATGGATTAGTGCGATTGCTCCTGAAATCCGCCACTACATTGAGGCGATGCCTGAAGAGTTTATCAACAGGGAGAAATTGCTCAAAGATTTCAATGATTTTTTCGTGAATCAAAAGCATATCCGTGAAAACAGGCTATTCCGATTCATCAGTTTCGCCGTCTGGTATCAGCTGTTCTTCACCGAAAAAGGGCATTTTCAGACCGACTGAAGCCTTTTTTTGTAATGCTTTTTCAAATCAATATTTGATTAGATTTGCGGTTCGAGGATAATTAACAACAGTAACCACATGAAACACATTTTCTATTCGGCTTGCTTTTTTGCTGCTTTATTTGTGTCTGCCGACCTGGCGGCTCAAAATGCGGAGCAGAGCAAAGCCCCAAAATCTGTCAGGACTACGAGCCTGAAAAGAGCCATTCACAACCATATGGGAGTGAATGAACAGCCTGTGCTGATGCTCAACCCACAAAATCCAACGGTGAGTGCTCCAAAAAGCCGCTCAACCGGAACGGAAACAGTTATTGGTCAGACATATTATGACCTTCAGACAAACAATGCCATTAACTACCGTCTGGAAAACCACGGTGATGGTACATTATCGGCTATCTGGACATTCAGCGGAGAGGAAACTTCTCCATGGTCTGAACGCGGTATGGCTTATCACGTGTTCGATGGTACTTCGTGGACGAAGCTTCCTGACTATGCTCAGGCAGGTAACATCGACCGTGTTGAAAGTGTTAGAACCGGTTTTGGTTCTCTTGCACGTGTTACAGGTGTAGGCGATATTATTGTTGCTCACCAGACTGCAATTAATGCATTGCAGATTAACAGAAACACCAGTTTCCCTGAAGAAAACTGGATTGAAAATGCGCGCACCGAGATGCCGCTTATCTGGCCAAGAATGCGTACGGGAGGTCCTGACGGAAAAACAGTTCATATTATTGGTTTGACTGAGCCTGAAGGAACAAACTTTAGCGGAACACCCTACAACGGAATTAATGGTTGTCTTCTTTACAACCGCTCTACCGATGGTGGACAAAGTTTCGACAAATTGATGGTACAGCTTCCGGGTATCGACTCTACTGTTTTCCGTTCATTTGGAGGTGATGCTTACGCGATGGATGCGAAAGGAAACACGGTAGCATTTGTTGCCGGAGACCTTACAACCCGCGTTCAGATGTGGAAATCAACCGATAACGGTGAAACCTGGACAAGCAGAACAGTAATGCCTTTCCCGGCTCAGTACGAGCCATGGGATGATTCACAACTGACTGACTTTAATGGTGACGGCAACGTGGATTCAGCAATGGCTAACGTTGTTTATGAATACGACACTACGTTTACAACAGAAGTTGAATACATCTATGATCTTGATTCAACTGCGACTGACTCTACCTATGAATACGTTACAGACACCAACAATGTGGTAATTGACTCTTTTTATGTTTACACTTACGAATACTTCGAAGTTCTAAGAGATTCAATCGTTAGCGAAGTCATTGATATGATTGATTCTACTTTCATCAGCTTTGATGGCTATGAAATGGAGTGGATTAATACCAACGACGGAACATTTGCCATTCTGATTGACAATGATGACAAGGTTCACGTTTGGTTTGGTGCAATGAATATGAGTAATGATGCCATCGGAGATGAGACGGTTTCTTATTATCCGGGTACCGATGGTCTGCGTTACTGGAACGAAGACTTCCCGATTGATTCACTACCGGCATTTATTGCTTTTGCACAGGATGACAATGGTGATGATTTGCTGGATGTAGCTATACGCTTTAGTGACGGAACAACCGTTCCTTACGGAGTTGGACTTTGTTCATTCCCAAGTGTTGGTAT
>JAGQVC010000029.1 GCA_020438185.1 Bacteroidota bacterium | reverse complement strand
ATTCAACTCGGGTGCAGGCACTCGGGGGTAAAGTAGTTTCGCTGCGCGACGATGATGTAAATATGGCCTACCAGAATCCGGGGCTTATCAATTCTTCAATGAATGGAAACCTTTCGCTCACCTACACAAATTATTTCGCCGGAATTAATTTCGGGAATGTTGCCTACGCCATTAATGCAGGTAAAAAAGGAACAGTTGCGGCTTCCATTCAGTATGTCGATTATGGTTCGTTTGAAAGGGCAGACCAGACCGGACTTATTACAGGTAATTTTACAGCCGGCGATTACTGCTTAACAGCAGGATATGGCTATAAACTCGATTCAGTTTTTACATTCGGGGCAAACATCAAAGCCATTTATTCGGCCTACGATACCTATTCATCTTTTGGCCTGGCGGCCGATTTCGGAGCCAGTTACAAAAGTCCCGACCAAAGGTTTACCGCCGGATTGGTTCTCAAGAATTTCGGAACGCAACTCAGCACGTTTACTCCCGGGAATAAGGAAAAACTCCCAACCGAATTGCAAATTGGTTTGAGCAAGGAACTGGAACACGTGCCACTTAAATTTTCGTTTGTTGCGCACAATCTGCAACAATCCGACTTAACCTGGAAAGACCCGCGAATTCCCGAAGAAAGTATAGATCCGCTCACCGGCGACACAGTTATTAATAAAATAGGAGTCGCGAATAAAATTATGCGGCACGCAATTTTTGGTGCCGAATTCAATGTCTCCAAAGCCATTTCATTGCAGCTGGGCTACAACTATCAGCGCCGCCAGGAAATGAAAGTTTCAACCCGACTCGGCACTGTTGGTATTTCATGGGGTGTTGGCGTTAAAATCTACAAATTTTCAATTGCGTATTCCAGATCGGCTTATCATCTTGCAGGCTCTCCGAATCAGTTCACATTGGTGGCCAGACTCTCGGAGTTTTATCGCAAAAACTGATGCCTCAGAAAAAAATTACCATTGCCGTTGACGGTTATTCATCCTGCGGAAAGTCAACACTGGCAAAGGATATTGCCAAAGCGCTTAATTACGCATACGTAGATACCGGTGCCATGTACCGGGCCGTTACGCTCTACGCACTTAACAATGGTTTAATCAATGGTAAGCAACTGGACGTAGAATCGCTCAACGATGAGCTGGACGACATTCATATACGTTTTACATTTAATCCCGAAACAGGCGTTTCGGAGATTTTCCTCAACGAAGAACTGGTTGAGCAACAAATCCGGCAAATGGATGTAAACGATTGGGTAAGCCAGGTAGCTGCTGTACCCGAAGTGCGCCGCAAAATGGTTAGTCTCCAGCAGCAAATGGGCAAGGAAAAAGGCATTTCGATGGATGGCCGCGATATTGGCACCACCGTTTTTCCCGATGCTGAGCTAAAGCTTTTTATGACTGCCGATTTAGAAGTTAGGGCTCGACGCAGGCGCGATGAAATGGTTTCCAAAAATATGCAGGCAAGTCTGGAAGAAATCAAGGCCAATTTGTTGCACCGCGATCAGGAAGATATGTCGCGACAGGAAAGCCCGCTGCGAAAAGCGGACGATGCGATTATTCTGGACAATACAAATTTAACCCGCGAGCAGCAACTCGCGTTTGCACTCGAAAAGGCGTCCAGGTTTATTGGTTGATTATTACAAATAATTGATATACAGTTGTAAATAAACGATTTCCGGCTTTTTGCATGCAAATGAAATTAAATGTACAGGCTGATATTTTTATACTTTTGTGCCCATGAATGTGAAGATTGATGAAAATTCAGGCTTTTGCTTCGGAGTGGTTTACGCCATTCAGATGGCCGAAGATGAACTTGATACGAACGGCTCGCTTTATTGCCTGGGTGATATTGTTCACAACAACATGGAAGTTGAGCGGCTTTCGGCCAAAGGCCTGAAAATAATTGATCACGAAGAGCTTAAACAATTACACGATACAAAAGTGCTCATCAGAGCTCACGGCGAGCCGCCTGAAACCTACAAAATTGCTATCGATAACAACATTCAGCTAATCGATGCATCTTGCCCGGTTGTTCTCAAACTCCAGAACCGCATTCGAAACGGGTACGAAGAAAAAGGTGAGGGCCAGATTGTGGTGTATGGCAAAAATGGTCATGCCGAGGTAAATGGACTTGTTGGCCAGACGCGTGGAGAAGCAATCATTGCCAATTCAATTGAAGATCTGGATCAGATTGATTTTTCAAAGCCGGTTAAATTTTTCTCGCAAACTACCCAACCAACTGAAGGGTATAAAGGAATGCGTGATGAAATCATCCGCAGAATGCGTGAAGCAGGAAACGATGAAAACTTGTTTTTTGAAGCCAATGATACCTTGTGCAGACAGGTTTCGAACCGCGAGCCCCAGCTTAAAGTATTTGCCAACGAGTATGATGTGATTGTCTTCGTGAGCGGCAAGAAAAGCTCCAATGGAAAAGTGCTTTACGATGTGTGTAAATCAGTTAATCCAAACAGCTATTTCATTTCCGAATGGAGCGAATTTAACCCGGAATGGCTCAAAGGATTCAATAGTGTTGGTATTTGCGGCGCAACTTCAACGCCTATGTGGCTTATGGAAGAGGTGGCCGAAAATATCAGAAGCCTTGACCCGATTGAGGTCTGAGCGATTCGCCTCCTTTTTTAGATTAAATTTTTTTAGCTCGTTTTTTTAACGGCCTGGGACCTGATTTTTTTATACCTTTGCAGCCCTTCGAAAATCGAGGGCTGATGCCTGAGCATCAGTTTGTTTCACTTATTTAATTATTGACGTAATGTCAGAAAACACACAGGACAATCAAGAATCTGCAGAAATTGTTGAAACAGTTGATGCTTCAGCAGAACCTAAAGCAGCTAAAGAAAAGTCCGCCCCTGTTATTGCCTCTGAAATGATTTCCAGCCTGGATTTCGACTGGGACAACGCAGGTAAAAAATCAATCTCATACAAATCAGACGAGCGTGCACGCCTCGAAGAGCAGTATGAAAAATCTCTTAGTTCAGTTAACGACCACGAGGTTGTTGAAGGAACAATTGTCGGAATGACTTCCAAAGATGCAGTTATCAACATCGGATACAAATCGGATGGCGTGGTTGCTCTTTCTGAGCTTCGCTACGATCCGGATATTAAAATCGGTGACAAGATTGAAGTTTACATCGAGTCAAAAGAAGACAAAAACGGACAGCTCATCCTTTCTCATCGCAAAGCCCGCTCACTCAAGTCATGGGATCGCGTGAATGATGCTCTTAACAACGACGAAATCATCAAAGGTTACGTTAAATGCCGCACCAAAGGCGGACTTATCGTTGATGTATTCGGAATTGAAGCATTCCTTCCGGGTTCTCAGATCGATGTGAAGCCTATCCGCGATTACGACGTTTACGTTGGAAAATCAATGGAATTCAAAGTTGTGAAAATCAACAACGAATTCAAAAACGTGGTTGTTTCTCACAAAGCACTCATCGAAGAAGAGCTTGAAGCGCAAAAAGCAGAGATCATCTCTAAACTTGAAAAAGGTCAGGTACTTGAAGGTACCGTTAAAAACATTACTTCTTACGGAGTATTCGTTGACCTGGGTGGTGTTGATGGTCTTATCCACATTACTGACCTTAGCTGGGGTCGCATCAACCATCCTGAAGAAATCGTTACACTTGACGAGAAAATCCAGGTTGTTATTCTTGACTTCGACGAAGGTAAGAAGCGTATCGCACTTGGTCTTAAGCAACTTACTCCACATCCTTGGGATAAAGTTGATGCTAACCTTAAAGTTGGCGACAAGGTTAAAGGTAAAGTTGTGGTTCTTGCTGACTACGGTGCATTCGTTGAAATTGAGCCCGGCTTCGAAGGTCTGGTTCACGTTTCTGAAATGTCATGGTCGCAGCACCTCCGTTCAGCTCAGGATTTCCTCAATGTAGGAGATGAAGTTGAATGTCTCATCCTGAGCCTTGACCGCGAAGAGCGTAAAATGTCTCTTGGTATCAAGCAACTCATGCCTGATCCTTGGTCAGAAATTGAAAGCAAATATCCTGTTGGTTCCAAGCACAACGCTAAAGTTCGCAACTTCACCAATTTTGGTGTGTTCGTTGAACTCGAAGAAGGTGTTGACGGACTTATCCACATTTCGGATCTTAGCTGGAGCAAGAAAATCAAGCATCCAAGCGAATTCACCAAAGTTGGTGATGACATCGAAGTTGTGGTTCTTGATACAGACAAGGAAAACCGTCGCCTGAGCCTCGGACACAAACAACTCGAAGAAAATCCATGGGATGTTTTCGAAACTGTTTTCACCGAAGGTTCAGTTCACCAGGGTACTATCACCACTATGAATGATAAAGGTGCCGTTGTAGCTTTACCTTATGGTGTTGAAGGCTTCGCGCCAACAAAACACCTGGTTAAGGAAGACGGCTCTCAGGCCAAAGTTGAAGAAACACTTGATTTCAAAGTAATCGAGTTTTCTAAAAAAAAAAAAAAAAACATCGTTTCTCATGCACGTACTCACGAAGCCGAAAAACCGGGCTCTGATGAGAAAGAAAGCAAAGGTGATGACACCAAAAAAGCAGTGAAGAAGGTGAAAGATAGCCTCGAGAAATCTACACTTGGTGATCTTGATGTTCTGGCTAATCTGAAGTCAGATATGGAAGAAAGCGAGAAAAAAGCAGCTAAGAAGAAATCTTAATCGCTCTATCTCAATAAATTACAGGCGCCATGGCATTTATGTCATGGCGCTTTGTTTTTACCCGGGGTAGCCTGCGCTGTTCAATTTTATTCAATGAGCGTAATTCAATCATTGGCGCAGACTGCTATATTTGCCAAGTCGTTATTTCATGCAGCCAAGAATTATTCTCAGTCAGGAACATTACAGAATCATGCAAACGCGATTCTGCCACCAGCTGATTGAGAAACACGACGATTTCAAATCTTCTGTCATTATTGGTTTGCAGCCCAGAGGGGTAAATCTGGCATGTTCAATCCGTAAAGAACTCGAGCAATTGCTGGGTCACGAAGTAAAATACGGTGAACTGGATTCTACTTTTTTCAGGGACGATTTCAGGCAAAAACCACTTTTACCTCAAAGCACCAGCATCGATTTTCTGCTCGATGATCTTCGAGTTATTCTGGTAGATGATGTGTTTTTCACGGGCCGTTCGGTAAGAGCTGCGCTCGATGCCTTGCAGCAGCACGGACGCCCTGCCGAAGTGGAACTTCTTGTCCTGATTGACCGGCGTCTTGCCCGTCATGTACCCATTCAACCCGATTATACCGGGATTACTGTCGATGCCATTTTTTCCGAAAAGGTAAAGGTTGTCTGGAATGATACCATTTTGTCGCATGTGGAACTCGTAAATAAAGATCAATGATATGCTGAGCGTACCTCATTTGTTGGGCATCAAGTATCTGAATCGCGACGACGTCGGGAAAATTCTCCATACTGCAGAAACTTTTCTCGATGTAATCAACCGGCCCATCAAGAAGGTACCATCGCTTCGCGATATAACTGTGGTGAATTTATTTTTCGAGAATTCAACACGTACGCGCCTTTCATTCGAACTGGCAGAGAAACGCCTATCGGCGGATGTAATAAATTTCAGTGCTTCTTCATCATCCGTTTCTAAGGGCGAAACCCTTGTTGACACGGTGAATAACATCCTGGCAATGAAAGTAGACATGGTTGTGATGCGCCATCCCAAACCCGGAGCGGCACATTTCCTATCACAACGTGTTGATGCCCGAATTATCAATGCCGGCGACGGAGCCCATGAACATCCTACTCAGGCTTTGCTCGATGCATTCACCATCCAGCGAAAGCTGGGAAGCCTTGAAGGGAAAAAGGTGGTAATTGTAGGCGACATTTTGCATTCCCGCGTTGCTCTTTCCAATATTTACTGCCTCAAATTAATGGGCGCCGAGGTTATGGTTTGTGGTCCGCCAACCTTGCTTCCTCGATACATTTCGTCCCTTGGCGTGTTGGTCGAGACCGACCTTAAAAAAGCACTCGAATGGTGCGATGTGGCAAACATGCTGCGTATCCAGCTCGAGCGCCAGGAAATTCAGTACTTCCCTTCGCTGCGCGAATATGCCATGCTGTATGGGTTGAATTCCAAAATACTGGAGGGTTTGAAGAAAGAGATTACGATCATGCACCCGGGACCAATCAACCGCGGCGTAGAAATTACCAGCGATGTAGCCGATGGACCACATTCTGTCATATTGAATCAGGTTGAAAGTGGCGTGGCTGTAAGAATGGCTGTTCTTTATCTGCTTGCCGGCCGCGCCGAGGATAAAATGTAAATAACCTTTGCTATTCTCCGCTATTATGCCGTTGCGCGATTCATTCCTTTTCATTAGGTTTGACGAAAGTTTTGGAAATGAATTTTACGCAGGAGAAAACCGAACACTATACAATCATCCGGGTTCAGGCTGATAAGCTTGACAGTACCATAGCCCCGGACCTTAAATCAGAACTTTTACTCCTCAATAAAGACGGGGTTAATAATGTTATTCTTGACCTCACCAACACACGCTATTGCGATTCATCAGGATTGTCCAGCGTCCTTGTTGGTCAGAGATTGTGCAAAGGCGGAAACGGAACATTAATCCTGACCGGATTGCAGCCTGCTGTTCGAAAATTAATCACAATTTCTCAGCTCGATCCGGTACTTCAGATTGTTCCAACTGTCAGTGAAGCAATCGATTACCTTTTCATGGAGTCCATCGAAAAAGACCTTAACAACGAATAAGCGCACCCAACCAGATATGATAAAACATCTACTCTCAATCGCAGCAATTTCATTACTGACTGCCGCTGCTTCAGCACAGTGTGTACCTGATGCCCAATATGCAAATGCTGGTCCCGGAATCTGGCCTGATTCTACCGAGAACCTGCCTTGCGCATACGCAGATGATGCAAATGGTTACGATACAAAAATCGATTTAAAAACAGCCACCGATACGTCTGTTACTATTGAATTCGGCGGAAATCCGATAACAGTAGACGCTTACATTGAAGCTTTCCGTATTAATTCCGTGGAAGGTCTTCCTTCCGGATTCACTTACATTCCTGATCAAACTGTGTGGACAAATGGTGGCTCTGCCCCAAATTTTACGTCTATTCAAGGTTGCGTTCAGATAGTTGCTGCACAGAGCACTTTGCAGGGAATTATTAGCAACAGCCCGGCCGGACAGGATTTTCCAATTGTTGTTGTTGTTGATGCAAAAATCAATTCCACTAATAATACGTTGGTAAACACTATAGTTGAAGATAAGTGGCTTTCAGAGCTCTCTTCAATTCCTGGAATTACAGCTATCAATTACGACAGTTATGTGCTAAAAGTACGTCCAACCGATGATGGTAGTGGTTGTCAAACACTTTCAATTGGAAGTCCTAAATTGTCTAATTCGTTTGCTGTACAAGGCAACTTCCCGAATCCGTTTAACAATTCAACCGAAATTCGTTTTACTTCTCCGGGTAAAAAAGAGATTCGCCTCGAAATCCGCGATATGGTTGGGAAATCTGTTCTTACTAAAACTATACTTTCGCAAACTGGTGCTAACTCAATCACAGTTAAGTCGGATAAATTGATTCCCGGAATCTACTTTTACACGATTACAGATGGTAAATCTACCTTCTCAATAAAAATGGTGGTGTCAGGCAACTAATTTGAATAAAGCATTTGAAAACCTGTCATCCGAAAGGAAGGCAGGTTTTTTTATTTGAGCATTTTAATGAGTATTCAGGTCACCATATTAGGTTGCGGTTCTGCAACTCCTACCTTGTTTCGAAACCCAACTTCGCAATGGGTCGAAATTCATGGTCGCTTTTTCCTTATTGATTGTGGTGAAGGAACTCAGGTTGAACTGCTTCGCAGGAAGTTGAAAATGAGTAAGCTACGGGCTATTTTTATCAGTCATTTGCATGGCGATCACTTCTTTGGACTGCCCGGTCTTATCTCGAGCATGCATTTAATGGGACGCAAGGAAAAGCTCCTGCTTATCGGCCCGAGAGGGCTGAAACAAATAATGGAACTCATATTTAAGCATTCCGAAACCATTCTCCGCTTCGAACTGGAAATTGTTGAACTCGAAGACAATTCAAGTGGTATCGTTTTCAGCGAATCCTCTTTTCATGTTTCCGCTTTTCCTTTAAATCACCGGATTACGTGCTTCGGATTTAAGTTTTCTGAAAACCCAAAGTTGCGAAACCTCAAACCGGAAATGGTTGAGTATTTCAAAATACCAATTGCAGAACGCAAAAAGATAAAAGCCGGGGCTGATTATTTAAGTCCTTCCGGCGAACTTATTCCTAATGCTAAATTGTGTTTTGAACCTCCACCTTCGGTGGAATACGCCTTTTGCTCTGATACAGCTCCGCATGCTGATATAATCCCGCATATAGAATCAGTTACGGCACTGTATCACGAAGCCACATTTGAGAATGATCTTGCTTTGCGTGCGGTAGAAACGTTCCACTCAACTGCAGCCGAAGCTGCCCGTCAGGCTAAACAGGCTGGTGTTAAAAAGTTGTACCTCGGTCACTTTTCGAGTCGCTACCGCGACACCGATGTTATTTTATCTCAAGCCAGGGAAGTGTTTTCGGAAACGGAAGCAGTTTATGACGGTTTTTCCTTCACAGTAACGTAAGATTTCGTCTTTGATCACGTTTATTTTGTGAATAAGAATATTTATTATCTTTATCCTTGCATATGAATACCCTGATTAGTAAAGACCGGATTCTGCTTGATATTGTGAAGGATAACCCTTTGCTGGCATCGGTTGTAGACCGGTTTGGTATTTCATACTCACGCTGGACTCTGACTCTCGAAGAGGCTTGCGTTCACGATAATGTTGATATGGGTTTGTTGCTCGAAATGCTAAAGGCATTTGGCGACAATAATTATTTTCCCAAAAATGAGCTCAACAATTTGCCGCTTCATTCCATTATCGAGTACCTTATTAAAACCCACGTTTATTACATCAATTCGCGCCTTCCCAGAATCGAGCAATTCATTGATCTGCTCGTTGATCACTACGGGAAATTCGATGTTCACCTCTATTTGCTTAAAGATTATTTTCAGGATTATAAGCGCGATATGTTTGCTCATATCTGCATTGAGGAACGCGACCTGTTTCCTTACGTTCTTAAGCTTATTAAGACTGTTGATGAGGAAGAACTGGGATCTGTACAATTGTACAAGCTTCTTGAGGAAAATGCCATTACACGCTTCATTAACGAGCACCATCACGTTGAAGACGAATTGGTCGAAATCCGCCGCAGGCTGAATAACTATTCAGAAGCAAACAACCACAAAGTGCAGATTACGACCCTGTTCTACGAACTTAGAATGTTCGAAATTGATTTGCTCACTCATGGTAAGGTTGAAGATGAAATTCTGATTCCCAGGGCTCGCGAAATCGAAAAAAGCCTTACAAGCCGTTTGCTTCGTCAGGCGCGGTTAAGCTGATTTAATCAGTAATCCTTTGTTTCATTTAGTATGGTTTCGAAGCCGTTTTCGGGCTTGATCCACTTGCATTTCAATTTGTTTTTAATCCAGGTTACCTGCCGTTTGGCGTATCGCCGGGTGTTCATCCTGATGCGTTCAATGGTTTCTTCCATACCGTACACCCCATCCAGGTATTCGAATAATTCGCGGTAACCTACAGTCTGAAGAGCATTCAACTGTCTGAAATCCATTAATTTATTTACTTCGTTCAACCAGCCCTGTTTAATCATGACAGGCGTTCTTGCATTAATTCGCGCGTACAATTCTTCCCTTTCCGGCATCAATGCGAAGCATTTATAATTGAAAAACAAGACAGGTTTTTCGCCTGTTCGCAGCTCACTATATTGTTTTCCCGTAGTTCGGATTACCTCCAGAGCACGCATTACCCGCCGCGGATTATTTAAATCGGCTTGTGAGGCAAATCCGGGGTCTTTTTGTTTAAGCTCCTCAACCAGACGATTGGGGTTTTCCTCCCATTCAAGCCGAAGTTGTTCCCTAAGTTTTTCATCAGCTTCAGGCAATTCGTTTAGCCCGTTGAGCAAG
>JAGQVC010000307.1 GCA_020438185.1 Bacteroidota bacterium | reverse complement strand
TCTCAGGAAACGAGGCTTAAACTCGGTGTTAATGCCTAACATATCGTGCAGTACAAGCACTTGTCCGTCGACACCGTTTCCTGCACCAATACCAATAATAGGTATCGATACTTCGGCAGCAACCTGCGCAGCAAGTGCAGCAGGAACCTTTTCAATAACTATGGCAAAACAGCCGGCTTCTTCAAGCAGTTTAGCGTCATGGATGAGTTTACGCGCCTCTTCTTCCTCTTTGGCACGCACCACGTAAGTACCGAACTTATATATTGATTGAGGAGTTAAGCCAAGATGCCCCATTACAGGAACGCCGGCACTTAGAATTCGCTTTACGGATTCCACAACCTCTTCTCCACCCTCAAGTTTAATGGCGTGTGCACCGGTTTCTTTCATCACACGAATTGCCGAGGTAAGCGCCTCTTTCGAATTACCCTGGTAGGAGCCGAAAGGCAGATCGACCACCACCAGCGCGCGGGCGGTGCCACGAATTACCGATGAGGCATGATAAATCATCTGATCCAGCGTAATCGGAAGGGTGGTTTCGTGTCCGGCCATTACATTAGAAGCCGAATCGCCAACCAGAATGACATCAATTCCTGCAGCGTCGACCATGCGCGCCATCGAGAAATCGTAAGCGGTGAGCATGCTGATTTTCTCACCCTTTTTTTTCATTTCCTGCAGCGTCTTTGTGGTAACGCGCTTTACCTCCTTTTGAACCGACATATTGAAAAATGTTCCGATAAACGGCAATATTAGTCATTTAAGGTGTGTGCAGGAAATTTCTACATTTGCGGCATGCGTAAATTGCTTCTCATTATTCTTTCTGCTGTCCTTTTGCTGGGCAGTTCATGTAAAAATGAACTGGATATCAATGCAACCTGGAAAGAGACTTTCGTTGTTTTCGGTTTGCTTAACAGCAATGAGTCGACGCACTACGTGCGGATTAGCAAAGCATATCTGGGAGAGGGAGATGCTTTACAGTTTGCATCGGTTTATGACTCAATCAATGTAAACCCTTCATTACTTGAGGTTTATGTTGACGAAATGATTAACGATGAAGTGAGCAGAACGTTTACGCTCACTGCAGATTCAAGCATAGCCAAGGAACAGGGTATTTTCAGTTCACCGAATCAGATTGTTTACAAATTCAGCACACCGCCGGGCAACGGTTTGAATACGGATGCGAAGTATAAACTACGGGTTAAAAATACATCCTCCGGAACGGAGGTAAATTCTGAAACTGACTTGATCGGGCAAATTATTCTTTCGCAGCCCGGAGCGTTCCTCACCGAAATCGGACTTACACCCAAAGCCAAAACAACTTTAAAGATTAAGTCTGCCACGAATGGTAAGCTTTACGAATCGTTTATTTATTTTAAGTACCGCGAGTATCCGCTCAGCAATCCTTCCGACATCGTTGAAAAGGTGGTAAAAATAAGTCTGGGACGATATTCCAGAGAAAACACCAATGGCGGCGAGGTTTTCAATATGGAAATCAACAATTCGGAGATTTACCAGACACTTGCCAACAACATCCCTGTTTCCACATCCGATAACGAGCTGGTAAGACTTGCCGACAGCCTTTCGTTCGAAGTAAACGCGGTTACACCGGAAGTTGAAACTTATCTGTCGGTAAACGAGCCAAGCAATACACTGGCCCAGGAAAGACCCGCCTTCTCGAATATTGAGAACGGCATTGGCATCTTTTCGTCCCGCACATCGGTTACCAGAAGCATATATATTAATGATGCTTCGGTTGATTCCTTGCGTAACAACAGCGTTACTCAGGATTTGAATTTTCTGTCGAGGTAATTCTGACTTATTGTCACCTGAATCTGCCATACGAAAAGAAATTTTCGTGTGAATCTGAAAATGCGTCAGAGATTTTGCCTGAAAATCGGGTGGCATATTCATTGAAAATCGCGGGAAACAAATTCACGATTTAAATTTATTACAATGGGAAAAATTATAGGTATAGACCTTGGGACGACCAATAGCTGCGTTGCGGTAATGGAAGGAAACGAGCCGGTAGTAATACCTAACAGTGAAGGAAAAAGAACAACCCCTTCAATTGTTGCTTTTCTTGACAATGGCGAAAGAAAAGTAGGTGATCCTGCCAAACGTCAGGCTATTACAAATCCAACCAAGACTATTTATTCAATTAAAAGATTTATGGGGAACAGCTTCTCTGAAGTTGGCACTGAAACAGGCCGTGTTCCTTATAAAATAGTTAAAGGAGATAACAATACACCACGCGTTCAGATTGATGACCGCATGTACACACCGCAGGAAATTTCTGCGATGGTGCTTCAGAAAATGAAGCAAACCGCTCAGGATTACCTGGGGCAGGATGTAACCGAAGCAGTAATTACGGTTCCGGCTTATTTTAACGATGCTCAGCGTCAGGCAACAAAAGAAGCCGGTGAAATTGCCGGACTTAAGGTGATGAGAATCATTAATGAGCCAACAGCTGCTGCACTGGCATACGGTCTGGATAAGAAAAACGCCGATATGAAAATCGTTGTTTTCGACTGTGGAGGTGGTACACACGACGTTTCAATTCTTGAATTGGGTGAAGGTGTTTTTGAAGTAAAATCAACAGATGGAGATACGCATCTGGGTGGTGATGATTTCGATCAGAAAATTATAGACTGGCTTGCCGACGAG
>JAGQVC010000306.1 GCA_020438185.1 Bacteroidota bacterium | reverse complement strand
AGTTACACGCACATCATGCGTGCCTTCACAAACAACCTCACCCAGGTTAAATCCGGAAATAGTAACATCAAACCCACTTTGCAGCGGCGGAACCGGTTCGTTGTTCAATGAAAGGAAGTTGTAAGCGTTTTCCAGGTTAATAACACCTTTTCCGTAAACATTGTCTTCGCCCGTTTCTCCCAAATCGATGGCCGATTGGTACAATGCGTTTAGAATTTCCCTTCCGCTAAGCGTTGGAAATGCTTCCTTTAGCAATAAAACGGCTCCGGCAACATGCGGTCCGGCCATGGAAGTTCCTGAATAAAAAGCATATCCATCCCACTGCACACTTGAGCGCACATCCACGCCGGGAGCCGAAACCTCCGGCTTAATTTTCCATTCATCGGGGACATCACAGGGTGTTGGGCCACGAGAGGAGAACGAAGCTATCGGCAGGTTCTGAGAGTTTCCATCGAGGGCACCTACCGTAAAAATGCTCAAAGAATCCATAGTTACATACTGCGGAAGACTAATGCTCGAGACTGATGGTCCTTCGTTACCCGCTGAAAACTCTACAGCTATCCCCGCCATATCAAGTGCTGTGAATAAATCGAGTAAAAAGGGAGCTGTACAAAGTCCGTCGGCAATCGAATCGCCAACACCCCATGAATTACAGATAACATCCGGAATATCATCCGTTGTCTGGTCGTTCCCGTCAGGATTTAGAGCAAATTCGAAAGCTTCCAGAATTGTTGTAATAGGCTTAATGTCAGCCACATCCTCAACAATGGGGTCGGCAGCCATAAATCGTGCATTAAATGCAATTCCAATCGTATCGGCTGTGCCGGGATCAAGCCCCAAAACAGTTCCGGTAACGTGCGTTCCGTGCGCATCGGGCTTGTCGGCCGGATAATCGGAATCGAAACCATACCAAACCTGTTGCTGTGGCAGGTGATTCCCAAGCCACTGTCTGCTTATTGCAGGATGCACGGGCCAAACTCCGGTATCTACGGTATAGAGCTTTCTGCCGAGGCCGGTATAACCCAGATTCCACATAAATGGTGCTCCAATAACAGTAGCACCTGTTTCGTGACTTCCAACTGCGCGTGAAACGGCTTCCCGTTTCTCAACCGGTTTAACCGCATAAACAGGCAATTTTTTCAATTCTATAACGGCTTCAACTTCGGGAAAAGCCAGCAAATCGCTCAGGTTTTCTTCAGAAACCCGAACAGTGGCGGCATTTATTATATAATACGTATGCAGCAATTCGGCATCGGCCGTAAGGCCTGATAAAAATGCTTTAAAGCCATGCTGAGAACCTGTGGCAATTGCTTTTAGTTCCTGAATTAACTGAACTGCCCGACTTGAAACTGGTAAATTTTGCTGGTCAAACTGAGCACGCATTTGCTGCCAGTTGGGATGCTGCCTGAAAAGCACAAGAACATCCTGATTGCCTTGTGCAGACAAATGACCTGCGTTAATTCCAATAAATACTATGATGAAAGCTAAAATCCTGAACATACCGTAAAATTATGACGGCAAGTTAAGGATTCGTTTATTATCAGGAATTGGTTCTCAAAAGCATGCGCATATCATCCTGAAATGACATGGCATTGAGCCCAAGAGGAAGTACAAAATCACCATCAACGCGGTCAACAGCCTTCAATGCCTGTTTCAGCACCATTTCGCCTTCTTCGCTCACAACCAGCGTTTTGGAGCGGGTGTCCATTTTGTTTTTCCTGCGCGTAATAAATCCTTTCTTCTGCATGATTCGCAGAATTTTGGAAGTCATCATTTTATCTATTCTGCAGTGGGTTGCAAGATCCTGCTGCGATACAACCTTCTTTTGTGTACTCTGATAGTCAAGAGCAGCCAAAAGCAGGAACTGAGCATGAGTCAACCCTAACTTATCCAGTTCAGCTTTCAGCTTTCGTTGCCATAACATCGAAACCTGCCACATCACAAAACCGGCATTATTCTCAGGATCAGAAAAAGGGTGACGGGCATTGGAAACTTTCACAGAAGCTTCAGCGGTTTTCTTTGACATGGCCTATAATCTATTTGGTTGCAATTATAATTATTTTCAATTCACCACTCTTCTGTCAGATGTAGACGAAAGTAGCAAATACAACTCACAATTCTGTTTTTATCTGATTAAAATTTTTATTTCTATGCTTTTTTGCAAGAACAAACCTCGAAATTCCCTGTAAATCATCCAATTGGGTGCATTCAAATCCGAATCTGCTTCTCCACAGCTCAGCAACTTCATTTGTTTTGTCAAAATGACACTCCGCAATCAATAATCCTCCTTCATTCAGCGAAGCTGCTGCAAGCATTCCAAGTGCTTCATAAAAAATCAGAGCCTGCATATCCTGAACGAAAAGGGCTTCATGCGGCTCCTGAAGAACTTGATTTTGAATAGTTTGCATGAATGATTCCGGAATGTACGGTGGATTGGAAACAATCACATCCCAGTTTCCGGAACTAAATTCTGCCCAGGATTTCAAAAAATCTTTTTGCTCAAACCTGCAATCGAGATTAAGGCGCTTCGCATTGGCTTCTGCTACTTCCAGTGCTCCGACCGAGATATCTGTAGCAGTTACTACCGAATGAGGTAAATAGTGCTTCAGCGCAAGCGCAATACAGCCACTTCCTGTACATACATCAAGAATGGCAGCGTTTTT
>JAGQVC010000305.1 GCA_020438185.1 Bacteroidota bacterium | reverse complement strand
TAAAACGTATGGAAAGTGGCTAAATCCTGTTGTGCGGGTTGTTGAAAAGGAGCGCCTTGTGTTGGAATTTACCATGCGTGATGAACAGGCAAATCCTGCCGGACTTGTGCATGGTGGAATTATAGCAGCCTTGATTGACGAAACAATTGGAGCCATGATGTTTTATGTGGGCGAACCTCATTTCAAAAAAAGCGTGAGTATTCATGTGAATTTTCTCGCCGGTGCCAGACCGGGTGATGTGCTTCATGTAGAAGCCAGACTGGTAAAAACCGGGAAAAATATTTCGTTTGGTGATGCTCAAATTTTCAGACTCGACGATAAAAAGTTGATTGCAACAGGAAGTCTGAATTTGCTGGCTTCGAGCACGCCCATTTAATTTGATTAATCTGTTTTTTCAATTCCGCGCTTTAAGCGCGAATTGCCTGTTGGCAGCTTTGCCAAAGCGAAAAGGAACCACAAATTGAAAAATACTTTTCAACACGATGGTTCAAAACTCGGACACATTGCCATTTGTGCATTTACTATTTTCGTCGCATGATTTTATACCACAATGCATCACTTCATGAAACGGTAGTCCACTTCGTGGGAAACCCCAGCAATGAAGAACCTTTGACACTTTCCGAAAGTTTGCTTACCGTGAATGATGATGATCAGCAGCGTTTGCTGGAATATTTCATGCATTCATTCAAACCGGAGGAGTTTTACACCTTCGATGCTGCTGAATCGGAAGTTTTACCGTATATCAGCAAGCTGTTTGAGGGCGGCGATGATTTTCTGGAAGCCACTCAACATGTTGCTTCACATTTATATGATGTTTCCGTACACCCGAAGATCCTGCCCGGTGATTTATTCGTTGGGAGAATCCGTGAGCTGAGTCTGCATGGTGAATTTTGTGATGGAATTGTATTCATAAAAGCCGAGGTGGAAGACCATTTTGCGCAGGTTGAATGGAAAGATAAGCACAGCGAACTTGTGTTTTCGCAGGGTTACCGCTTGAACAGAATTGATAAGGCTTGTATTGTATTAAGTCTGGAGCCCGGAGATGGTTACCGCGTGCTGGTTGTTGACAAAACTAACGGAAATGCCGGTGAAGCTCAGTACTGGACCGATGCATTCCTTGGATTGACTGCACTTGAAGACAGTTACCATCACACGCAGCAATTTATGCAGGTTACGCGTGAATATCTGAAAGATAAATTTCCTGAGGAGTTTCAGGTTAGTCCGGCCGAACAAATTGCCCTTTTGAACAAGAGCTCCCAGTTCTTTAAGAACAAGGAAAAGTTTGAAATGGAAGAATTCGCAAATGATGTTTTCAAGGATGATGATGTGACATCCTCATTCAGGAATTTCACCAAAACTTATAACGAAGATCCGGAGCACAGCATTACCGAAGCCTTCGACATAAGCAAATCGGCAGTTAAAAAGCATGCAGGGATGTTCAAATCAGTACTAAAACTGGATAAGAACTTCCATATTTATGTGCATGGCAACCGCCAGCTCATCGAGCGCGGTTATGATGATGACAAGGCCATGAATTATTACAAGGTATATTTCAACAATGAATCAGCAACCTGATTCACAATAATTTACAACCAGTTTATCTTGTAATTCAAAGGAGCTACTTTAGCAAGCATGGCTGAAACGCCGCAGTATTTCTCCTGTGATAATTTGACGGCCTTTTCGAATTTTTCACGGTCGGGTTCATCTACTTTCACGGAATAAACTACCTCAAACCACTGATACTGTTTCGGGTGCTCCTCGCCCAGTTCAGCCTTTATGGTGATTTCAAGATCACTAAAATTTACCCGCATCTTGCGAAGCAAAGAAACTACATCCATTCCGGTGCAACCTGAAAGAGATGCCAATAGCATTGGTTTGGGACGGAATCCGGAATTGTGACCGCCAACGGCTTCGTCAGCATCCATTCGGATTACTTGTCCTTCACTGCTGGCTTCGAAGGCCATATCACCCGCGAAGCGGGTTTTTACTTCATGATTTGTCATATCTGAATTCCGGAATGTTGCGAAATAATTCTTACCAATTCAGCAGCCTGCACTACTCCACTCTGCCTCCAAAGCATTTTACCATTCTGAAAAAGGATAAGTGTTGGAACACCCTGAATCTGATAAGCAGCTGCAGCCTGCGGATTTCTGTCCACATCAACTTTGATAATTCTCACTTTATCGCCAGTGGTTCCGGCAACCTGTTTAAGAATAGGAGCCATCATTTTACATGGTCCACACCACTCAGCCGAAAAATCGACCAAAACCGGGGTTTCACTGCTGATTAAATCTGCGAAAGATTGCATATGTTTTTGATTATTAATTACATGAGCATTTTCCAATACATTGAAGAACTTCCCTGAGATGAATTTCACGCAATGAATAATGGACTTCCTTCCCCTGTTTGCGGGCCCAAAGTAACCCCCTGAGCCTCATCTGCGCCAAATGGTGTGACACAAGAGGTTGATCTATCCCTGCCATATTCACCAGCTGAGTCACCGTGCGACTTTCGCTGCCTGCAAGCTCCTGCAAAATGGAAAGCCTCACCGGATGAGCGATTGCCTTTAAAATCACGGCCGCCTTATCGAAGTCGAAACCCTCTGATTGCATTGGTTATTAAATTTATATACAAATATATATTTATATATGTTAAAAAAACCAA
>JAGQVC010000304.1 GCA_020438185.1 Bacteroidota bacterium | reverse complement strand
GGCTTCGAGCGAGAAGAAAATTTGCTGAGTGCTGAATGTGAATAATATTCCGGTGATTAAAGCACTGTAAATTGATTTTTTGCCGGCCTGAACAACACCCAGAAAAGTTAATGCGGCAGAAAACAGAAGAGATGGCAACCTCCAGGAAAAAGCCGAAGTGCCGAATAACTTCATCCAAAAATGCAATATTAAAAAATGCAATGGCGGATTATTCTCGTTGTATGCCAGTTGAAAAATGTCCGAAATGCTTTTTTGTGCCCAATACAAAGTAAAAGGCTCATCGAGTGATGCCGGTTCTGAATCTATATAAGGCAAGCGCAGCAAAATAACCAGAATCGCAAAAAGAGCAGGCAGGTATTTATTAAAATTGCTTAATTCAGATTTTATTCGCATAAATTCAGAATTTAATCAACCTTTTTTAGTTCCATGGTCAGCTCGGTTCCAAGTCTTGCTCTCAGCAAATTTAGCGCTTCGTTGTAACGTCCCGAATAATCTGCTCTGAAATCCTCATGGATTCTTTCAAAATTATCATAAACCTTTTTCATGCACCGTACCATCATGCGGGCAAGTACCAGCTGACGGTATTCGTAACGGTAGGTTTCGAGATAATTTTCAACCAGACTTAACAATAAATCACTTTCCCCTTCCCGATTGCTGCTAAATCGGGTAAACCGCGCAATTATTTTCAGTGATTTTCTGATTTTCTTGGATAAAATCCTGCTATGCACAAACGCATCATCAAATGGAGCTAAAACTTCTTCTTTAAGCGCATTTGCATACGACATTGGGTCATGCTCGTAGTAAAGCATGAAATGAAGCAGTTCCTTATTTTCAGTTTTGAGTCGCGACATGCGCATGAGCAACCTCACCAATTCCTGGTGAGGCAGCCCCTGCACATCTTTTTTTAATTCATTCAGTTTCGGATTCATCCCCGCTACTCTTTGTTTTGCTGCGCAATTTACCATGCTTTTTCAGCATTTCACGAAGCATCCATTCAATCTGTCCGTTTGTACTCCTAAATTCATCAGCAGCCCATTTCTCAATGTCCTTGAGCATGTCCTCATCAACCCGAAGCACGAAGGCCTTTTTTTTACTCATAATTGCTTCGTTTTATTTAAAGGCATTTCTCTTTTGAACTCAATCAGCACCTTATTTATTTCATCCGGATTGCGTGACTCAAAAAGCAGTTTTCGTCCATCGCTTAATTCCAGTTGCAAACCAAATGACCCCGAAATATTGTAAGCTCTGTTTGATTTTCTGCCTTTAATTCCCCAACCACCATATTCCTTTATCGGATTATACTTCCGGCCCTGGGCCGAAATTACTGTTTCCCAGGGAATAAAATATTCCTTTAAATGAAAAGGAAAATAGCGGTAATAAATTCCGGCTTTATTGATTATTAATTTCAATCGAATTTGCCAAAAGAGCAAGAATATGATCAAAGACGATGCAATCAGAATTCCTGAGGCAGTGAAATCGGGGACATTTTTACCGGGTGCAAATGCCAGTATTATACCCAAACTACCGGAAAGAAAAATGGAAAAAGCAACCAGTGCCATAATCCATGTTTTTCGCATGTATATGGTTTCTGTGTATTCCATTTATTTCATTACGTATTTAATGTTCCTGCATTTATTACAGGCGAAGCCGATTTATCAGAGCAAAGTACAACCATCAGATTGCTTACCATGGCAGCTTTTCTTTCGTCATCCAGTTCTAGAATGGATTTCTGAGATAATTCCTTTAGCGCCATATCAACCATACCAACTGCACCTTCAACAATTTTGGTACGAGCTGCAACAACCGCGGTTGCCTGCTGGCGCTGCAACATGGCTCCCGCAATTTCGGAAGCATATGCCAGGTTGGAAATCCTTGCTTCAATAACGTTAATGCCTGCAATGGCCAGCCGTTCCCTCAATTCTGTTTCGAGCTCATGGTTGATTTCATCACCACCCGAACGTAATGACATTTCTGTAGAGTCATCATCAAAGCTGTCGTAGGGATATAGTCCCGCCAGTTTCCGAATGGCCGATTCACTCTGAATTTTCACAAATGCTTCGTAATGATCCACTTCAAAGGCAGCTTTAAAAGTTTCTTCCACTCGCCAAACAAGCACAATTCCAATCATAATTGGATTACCAATTTTATCATTCACTTTAATTGCCTGAGAATCCATATTGCGCGCACGCAGCGAAATTTTCTTACGGTAATAAAATGGATTCACCCAGAAGAAACCGTTTTTGCGAATGGTACCCTTGTATGAACCAAACAGGGTACAAACCATTGATTCGTTAGGATTTACAACTGTAAAACCGACCATTGCTATAACAGACGCCAATATGACTATCATTCCCGGAACAATCATTCTGGCAACAATCAGCATAACAGCCGCAGCAATTAATAACAGGAGCGCCAGTAACATGCCGGCACCCGAACCCGGAGTAATAACTTTTTCTTTCATTGATATTATTTTGATATCACAAAGGTATCATATTAAATTATATTGTCAAGAAAAATCGGACCCCCCGGATTTATATATCTGATTATCTGCGAAATAATCGAATGGCGCATGTGCGAAAGCATGAAAAGTCTGATGGATTTACAATTCACATTGTTGTGCAGCAATACACCCGGGAGAACAACTTATTTAAATAAGAATTCTATTTTTGCAAAA
>JAGQVC010000303.1 GCA_020438185.1 Bacteroidota bacterium | reverse complement strand
AACCATGGTAAGACTATCCGCTCCAACCTGCATGAACACACCCGACATAACAGGGCGTAAATCGTCGTTGCCTGTTGCAAAAATGGTTTTATTGATTCCGCTGAAAAGGATGGAACCATCCATTTCGAAACCTTCGCCATCTTCAATTTCCGGAAGACGCGGGAATTCATCAGGGTCGTGACCTGTAAGCTTGTACTTACCGTAACCTGAAGAAATTTCGATTCCGTAAGTTTCATCATTGATGAGGAAAGTAAGCGGCTGGTCCGGAAAGCCCTTGAGTGAATCAATCAGCATTTTGGCAGGAATTGCCACTTTGCCTGCTTCAGACGCTTCAGCTTTAATGATTGTGCTGATCGTGTTATCTAAGTCTGAAGCGTATATTCTGATCTGTCCTTCTTCTATCTCGAACAGGAAATCTTCAAGAATGGGCAGGCTGCTGTTGTTGGACAGAACGCCCGAAATGGATTGCAGTTGCTTAAGAAGAACCGTACTGGAGATGATAAATTTCATTAAATGATATTTTTTTGGGGGCGTAAATATAGGTGAATTGCTACCAAAATCACCCTTTACCCGATTAATGTATTTTTAAATTCAGCCGAAGGCTTATCAATCTTTGCCCTGCAGCCACGAAATAGTTTTCAACACCCTGTCGAACTGATAAAACTGTAGCAATACGAAATCTTTTTTGTCCACCAGACCATAAAAGCGGTCCACATCAAATTCCTGATTTTCCACAGTTAGTAATTCCGAAACAGGTCCGTTGTAAACGCGGTGAAATGCATCCACACTGCGTGTGATGTTGTTTTTATCGGTGACCGAAAGTGTAAAAAATGGTGTATTGGAAAGAATGGAATCTTTGCGTGATGCAGGGAATTGGGGAGAAACGATAAATTCCCAGGTGAGGGAGCGGAATTCGTTGAGGTAACGAAGTGCCCGCAAAGTATCTAATCCGCCGGGGACCGGCGAACCTGAAACACCTGAGAGATTGAAATTAAGGCCATCGTATCCAAGCTGAAAACTTTGTTCCGGTTTATCTCTGTAACGCAGTTCCACTTTGCGGATATCGCGGTAATCGTACTTAAACACCGCAGGATCGCGCCATAAATCTTCCGGCACAATGAAACGGGTTTGCAGGTAGCCTCTGTGGCCCGGCAAATGAACTTCAAATGGAACTGATGAACCTTCGAGCAGCATAAATGTGCCCATTTTATCCATCGATTCATTCCCTACATACATGGTTTTGAGCAGATTACCATTGCTGAAAATCTCAACTTTTTTCTGAATGGGGCCGGAAAGATCGCGTAAAACCTTTGGCTCCAAGGCCTTAGGAACCGGATTACGAACGGTCATCCTGCTAACTGTTTCCAGCAAAGTATTAATCGCATCCTGTCTGGCTGCGAACTTACCGTTTACCGTCCATTTACCTGAAGATACGCGCTCCAGCGTTGATGAATTTCCTTCCTTATCGGCAATAAATATTTTGTCAACCGCAGCAGTATCTTCAACCGAGAAATTCCGCAATTCCCCGCCAAGTGTTGAAGATGAACGGGTAAAAATGAACCAGGAAACTACGGCAGCCAGAACAACTACCAGAATTACAAGGATGTTGTTTTGTTTCATGAACCTTTTGATGTTTTACTAAATCGTTTGCGGCGGATTGTCATAACTACTGCACCGATAATCAGAATAATTGAAATCGGGAAAAGAACATTCTGCATCTGAATCAGTGTGCGTCCCGCACGAATTCTTGGCTCGTCGAGCAGGCGAAGTTTAACCTGACGGGAGCGAACCGAAATAAGTCCCGAATCATCGCAGAGATAATTAACACAATTGAGAACAAAGTCGCGGTTGCCAAATAACTCACGTGTGTAGCGGTCGTAACCAAGCGGCACAGGCATTCCGTTGCGAATGTTCATGTCGTTTCGGATAACATCGGCGTCACCCACAACAATCATTTTTGTTTCTGTTTTCGATTCGGGAATAAATCCGATATCCTGCGAAGCAGCAACAGCAGGGTTTAGCCTGTTTGCAAACAAGGAAGTGAATTTACCTTCGAGCAAAACTGCCAGTGGCAGCCCGGCCTTATCGTATTCTGCCGGATTCGCCGGTTGCCTTAATATATTGAGTGAAATGCGCGCAGGTACATTGATGGAACGGCTGCGTTTTGAAGTACGAAGCAGAATCGTTTTTTTAACACCCGGAGCTCCAACCGTATCAACTGTTCCGGCAAATTCGAAACGAATCGCATTCAGGTTATTCACCACTGGGTGAGTTGTTTGAGGCAGACTTAACACAAAGTAAGGCCACCTTTCCGGCTTAAAGCGCGGCTGATTTCCGACCTTTCCCACGACCAGTGGAATTACAGAACTGCGCAGATCAGCCACCAGGTCCTGATTGATTCGGGCACCATACTTAAACAACTGATCGTCAAGGCTTAGCTCCTGCGGATAAACCAATTTGGTACTGTAAACACTCAAACTGTCCATATTGGCATTGGTGCGATCGAGGAGCCACAACACCTTCCCGCCACGCATGATGTACTGGTCAATTATGAACTTATCCTTTTCGGGAACAGGTAGTGTAGGTCCGGCAACTATTATCGCCGAGAATCTTGGAATGAAACGAACACTGTCGCTTTTGGTGTCTCTGAAAACCAGACTGGTCAGGCTTGAATCAATC
>JAGQVC010000302.1 GCA_020438185.1 Bacteroidota bacterium | reverse complement strand
CTCACTTACTACTGAATAAACAGGTAGCAAAAGCAGAAAGGCCGAAAACGCTTTTCGTTTCCGAAGAGCCCGATTTTAAGTTTCCGAAGCTGGAAGATTCCTTCCTCGAAAATGCGTATGATGAGCTCGAATTGCTTGGGTTTCCTTTATGTTCTCCTTTTGATTTGATTGTGGATGTAGCAGAAGAGTGCATACTTTCGTCAGAACTGTCAGCAAATCCGGGGCGGGTTGTGTACATGCTGGGTTACGTGGTTGCTGTAAAGGATGCACGCACGGTGCATAACGACAGGATGAATTTTGCCACTTTTATTGACCGGGAGGGTCGCTTCTTCGACAGCACGCACTTCCCTCAGGTTGTCGCAAATTTTCCTTTCCGCGGTCGCGGGATGTACCTGCTGAGAGGTAAAGTTGCCGAGGAGTTTGGTTATTACAGTTTAGAAACCTATTCGATGAAAAAAATACCCTTTAGGGCCCGTGGTTATTGAATTTAAAGTCTGCGAGCAATCATCCTCAAAACAGAGCAGTCCCCACAATGATATATTCCTTCATTAATTGTTGCTGTCTCAATTACGAGATGCTCAATGTTCAGATTTTTGAAATCATTACGCATTTCTTCAATCGAATAAAGCATTGATTCATCTTTTGGGCCACCAACCCCGGGATTTTTTTCGTTGAATCGAATATGCTCCTTACTAAATGCTTCAAGAATCAGAATCCCGCCGGGTTTCAATGCATTGGCCAGCTTGGAATGAATTTGAGCTCTTAATTGAATCGGAAAATGTGCGAAAATGAGCGCAACTGCATCAAAGTTCTTTTCGTCAGGAATGTATTCGTTTAAATCGGCGACCAGATATTCAATTTTAACACATTGCTCTTTTGATAATGAATCAGCTTTTTCCTTACCGGAATAACTTTGATCAACTGCCAGAACATCCCATCCCAGCGAAGCTGCAAATACAGCATTTCTTCCTTCTCCTTCGGCCGGAAGTAAAAGTTTGCCAGCTTTTATTTTGCTGATTTCCTTTTTAAAGAACTCATTCGGTTCTTTACCGTAAGCGTAATCTTTTTCACTATATCTGCTCTCCCAAAATTCTTTCATCATCTTTTTGCAACAAAATTAATATTAGCTTGTAATAACATGTTGTGATTAAAATCACTTCCAGAATGTTTTTACCTTGAAATCAGGAATGCAACCATTTTTTACCAGTTAATTATTTATTGTGATTCGCATCGCCTGGTCCGAATTATATAATCATCCCTTACCTGCGGGACATCGCTTCCCAATGGAAAAATATACATTGCTTCCTGAGCAGCTTATTTACGAAGGTACAATCAGCGAATCTCAGTTGTTTTGTCCTGCCGAAATGCATGAGCGTGAATTGCTTATGGTTCACGACATTGAGTACTGGCAGAAGCTGAGAAACCTAAGTCTGAGTTATTCAGAAATAAGAAAGACCGGATTTCCGCTTAGCGAAGCCTTTATTAAACGGGAGTTGACGATTATGCAGGGAACATTGGATGCTGCAAGGTTTGCTCTGGTAAATGGTATTGCGTTTAATATTGCAGGAGGAACTCATCACGCATTCAGCAATCGGGGTGAAGGGTTTTGTTTGTTAAATGACCTTGCTATCGCTGCGAAGCAGCTGATAAATGAGCAATTAGTTAAGAAGGCACTTATAGTAGATCTGGATGTGCATCAGGGAAATGGAACTGCCGAAATTTTTAAAGACGATTCCGATGTCTTTACATTTAGTATGCACGGGGCTTCAAATTATCCATTACATAAAGAAAAGAGCGACCTGGATATTGCACTCAGAGATGGCACCGGAGATAATGAGTATTTATCAATTCTGGATTTAAACCTGAAACGCATCATAGACGAATTTATGCCGGACATGATTTTTTATCAGTCTGGAGTGGATGTGCTGAAACAGGATAAACTTGGACGACTTAATTTAAGTATTGATGGATGCATGATGCGGGATAAACTGGTTCTTGAGTATGCCCGTGTTAATCAAATTCCAATGGTTGCAGCTATGGGAGGAGGTTATTCTGTTGATATAAAACACATTGTAGAAGCTCACGCCAATACTTACCGGTTGGCAATGCAAATTTTTTCCTGATATTCAGAATTCAATTATCTTGTTGCTGAAATTGAACCATGAAATCTACCTTAGCTTTTAAAATTTTATCGCTTGCATCAATTGTGCTCCTTTGCTCCTGCGAGGGTGCCACAGAAATGTATTACACAGTTAATAATCAGAGTGGACAAACCATCACCGTTAAGTCCATGTCTTATTATTCCGAATTTGGTGATACCACTATTACTCAAATTGCTCCCGGTGTACAAAGCGGCATTTTACACAGAACTGAACGTGGCGGTCGTCCGGAACCTGACATGCCAAGCTATGCTTTTACCTACATTGGCATTTTTAACGAACAACTGGATTCCTGCACCAAAGACTGGACTTATGAGCAAAATTGGCCGGTAAATATCAGGCAGTTGAAGCGAATCCCTTCAGAATATCGACATGACTATAGTTTTGTTGTTACCGAATCGGACTTTTAAACCCGCAACAGAAAGAGCTTCAACTTTGAAATTTAAGAGTGTTTTCATGCATTGTTCTTGTAGCAAACCACGCTTTGACGTATTTTTCGCTCCATGTTGAGAGTGTTTGCC
>JAGQVC010000301.1 GCA_020438185.1 Bacteroidota bacterium | reverse complement strand
TGAAACTAATCAAGCAATTGTGATAAAAAATGAAACATCCGGCTGATAAGCCGAAAAACTTACAAGCCGGGTGCATTAAAATAAAAACGAAAAACAACCTAAAACCCAATAGAACTGGCAGAACATACAAATAACCTTGATAATACCCGACTCATTTCTTACACATGTAGAACACAATCAAGAGTCAGTAATAAAGGGCAAAACACTGCCGATACCTTTGACGTATTCAATCGCACATTAAAAACACGAAAACTATGAAACTGATTTACAAAATACTTTCGCTGGCCATTTTTGCGATGCTTTCTGCAACAGCAAATCTATCTGCACAGCAGGTTTCCAATTCAAGTGCAGCCTTATTGAACAGGGGTGACCTGAAGCAGGACACAGCCAATACATTTATATCCTTTTCGCCTGTACATCTCGATGGTAAAACGTATGTGAGATGGCTTGTAAAAAATGATAAAAAGGACGGAGTATTTATTGTTGAAAGATCTGAAGAAGGGACTGATTTTGAAGCCCTTGGATTTCGTGACCGAGTAGGGACACAATTACTTGTGAATTTATTTTATTCATACGTAGATGAGGAACCGCTACCCGGATCAAGCTATTATCGTGTAATGCAGGTTGGTGCTGATAATACGTACCGGTATAGCCCTGTTGTGAAAGTTGTTGCACCTGCATCCCCACGCCAGTCAGGTTCTGCCGCAAGCGCTGAAACCGAAGAAAATAAATAATTGAATAATTCACAGGAAAATAATTTCGCACTGTTGTTATGAAAAAAAGATCTACACGCCTGGTTCCTAAAACCAAAACCAAAGTTTCTGTAAGAACCAATATGCGATTCGTAGTGGCTGCAGGAGCTCTTGCCCTGGGAGTTTTTTCAGTTGCATTGGTTTACAATACAATAGGTACTTCAAAAGATTCCATTGCTAATAACAGATGGAATGGAATGGAGACACTGGCTGAATATAAATTCAGAAAAAAGATCTCCATTAATGCAGATCAGATTCCTCAGGGAGAAACGCTTCATCATTTTCCTGTAATGGTAATTATTAAAGATGCAGAACTTAAATCCGCTTCAAACGGTGGTATGGTCGTAAGTGAAGCTGGTGCTGATATCCGGTTCACAAAAGAGGACGGAGTAAGTCTGTTGAATTACGAAATTGAAACATACAATCCCGTAACCGGCGATTTACTTGCATGGGTAGAAATGGATTCTATTTCAAATGGAAATCCCCCATCTATTTTTCTTTATTTCAGTAATAAATTTGCTGCCAACGAAAGCGGTTCTGCTGCGTGGAATAAAACCTACAAAGCAGTATGGCATTTAAAAGGAGCTTTAAGCACTAAAATTCCGCATGCCAATCAATTTGCATCAGCAGAAACATTTGAAGGCGACAAGGAAGTATATATTGCATCCGAAAAAAATTCAAGTCAGTTTCCATGCCTAAACACGCCTGAGGATGTTGATATCACAGGAGATTTGACACTGTCAGCCTGGGTAAATGTAACCGGAAAGAAAGAACAAATCATTTTGTCAAATCAAAGCGGATTTAATGGTGGTTATCGCCTGACAATTAACAAAGACAAAAGAGTAGAATTCGACATCAGAAATGAAAATGCAGTTGCGGCTCAAATTGCAGGAAAAGAAAATGGGTTTGAGCTTGAAAAAGATAAATGGTATCATATTGCTGCAGTTTATTCGGATGAGAATGATACTATGATGGTTTACGTTAATGGTAAGTTTGACAGAGGAATTAAAACTGATGTAAGCCTTGCGGGAAGTACAGAACCGTTGCAAATCGGACGCGAACCGCTAAAGAAAATATATTATTTCGATGGATTACTTGATGAAATTCATGTAAGCAATATTGCCAGAAGTGAAGCCTGGATTGCTGCAGAATATGCGAATCAGGTTAATCCGGCTGCCTTTATGAAGATTGGAAATACGGAAGAAATTCAGCAACAAATTTCAATGACTTTGCTCACTTTCGAAGGAGAAGCTCAGGAAAGCACCGTTCAATTAAAATGGCTGACGGCAAATGAAAATGAAAATGAGCTATTCACAATTGAACGATCGACCGACGGAATTTCATTTGCAGAAATTGGAACCAAGCCCGGAGCGGGAAACAGCATCGAAGTTCTGAACTACAGCTTCAGAGATTTGAATCCCATAATCGGAACCAATTATTACAGGGTTAAACTGACAAACAGTTCCGGAATGAATGAGTATTCTATGATTACTCCTGTTCAGGTAGAGCCCGCCGGCCTGGCAGACATTAAAATTTCGGCACCTCAACCAAACCCTTTCACAAAAGATTTTCAAGTTGAATACACCTTGCCTAAAGACGGGCCTGCTCTGGTAAAACTTATGAGTATATCGGGTGATGTTGTTGTGAAAGAAGAGATTAATGGACAAAAAGATGCACCTCTGCGTTTCATGTATTCTGATGAAACAGGCATTAAACCAGGGGTTTACTTTCTGAGCGTAGCTCAGGATGATGAAAAGAAAATGGTCAAACTGATTAAAAGAATTTAATTTCTAACCTAACCTCGACTGAAGCCCCGGCAGAATTTTTTCTCCGGGGTTTTTTCTTTTTCGTTACCAGTTTGCTGCAATTGTGTGCTTTAATAATTCCTGCCTCAGGAATTTTAGACATGAATCCTGCAAAATATTCAAT
>JAGQVC010000300.1 GCA_020438185.1 Bacteroidota bacterium | reverse complement strand
GAAATGAGGCTATTTTTATTTTTCTGGTCGTGCTAATTTTCGTTTACCTTGTATTAGCCTCTCAGTACGAAAGTTTCATCATTCCTTTAGCTGTTTTAACGTCCTTGCCGGTTGGTGTTTTTGGTTCGTTCCTGCTGTTAGAAATAATGGGACTTTCAAATGACGTTTACGCCGAAATCGGGTTGATTACGCTGATTGGGCTGTTAGGAAAAAATGCAGTTCTGATAGTAGAATTCGCGGTACAAAAGCAACATCAGGGAGCTACAATTCTTGAAGCTGCAATTGAAGGAGCAAAAGCCAGATTCCGGCCAATTCTCATGACTTCATTTGCATTTATTGCCGGATTAATTCCATTAGTACGTGCAACCGGTGCAGGTGCAGTTGGTAATAAAACAATTGGTTCTTCAGCTTTAGGCGGCATGCTGCTGGGAACTATTTTCGGAGTTGTACTGGTTCCCGGTCTTTATTACATTTTTGCAAAAATGGCTGAGGGCCGGAAATTAATTCAGGATGAGGATTTCAATCCGCTTACCGAAGATTTCACAAACGGTGATACCAAGGCTTCATTGCTAAAAAAAATGAGAAAACTTGGAGTAGTTCGAAAAGCTGTAAGACGTAAAAATTAAGAAACAATGAAAATTCGAAATATATATAAATTCATTCCGATTGTTCTGATTTTTTTGAGCAGCTGCACTATTTTCAAACAGTCGGTCAGAGAAGCAAGTACTAATATTCCTGCCAGCTATGGAACATCAACAGATACCAACAGTATCGCCAATGTTCAATGGAGAAAATACTTCAATGATCCATATTTAATTGCTCTTATTGATACAGCATTAAAAAATAACCAGGAGCTTAATATTATGCTTCAGGAAATTGAGATGCGTAAAAATGAAATTCGGGCAAGAAAAGGTGAATACCTTCCTTCCGTTAATCTCGGCGCTGGCGCCGGAATGGAAAAAAGTGGTCTTTACACCCGATACGGTGCAGTTGATGAACAATTAAGCATTAAAGATGGCAAACCTTTTCCTGAACCATTTGGTGATTTTAAAGTTGCTGCTCTTTCAACCTGGGAAGTGGATATCTGGCGAAAATTACGTAATGCAAAAGATGCAGCTGTCAAAAGATATCTCGCCGGAATTGAAGGTCGGAATTTCATGGTAACACAGCTTGTTTCCGAAATCGCAGAAACCTATTACGAATTGCTTGCTTATGATAATTTCTTAAAAACAATTAATGAGAATATTGTCATTCAATCAAATGCGCTCAATTCCGTTAAATTACTGAAGGAGAATGCAAAGGTTACTCAATTAGCTGTGAATCGATTTGAAGCCCAACTACTGAAAACAAAAAATCTTCAGTATGAAGTAAAGCAAAAAATCACAGAAGCCGAAAATCGGATCAATTTCCTCACAGCCAGATTCCCTTTAAAAATTGAACGTTCAACCAATGCTTTTCTGGATATTCAGGTAGACTCGCTTCAAACGGGTATTCCTGCGCAACTTCTCCTTAACAGGCCGGATTTAAAGCAGGCGGAGCTTGAGTTACTAGCCGCCAAACTGGACGTAAAAGTTGCCAAAGCTAATTTTTACCCTTCATTGGGTATTTCGGCCGGTATTGGATACAATGCATTCAATCCTGCTTTTCTGGTAAATCCTCAATCGCTGATTTACAATCTAGCAGGCGATCTGATGTCACCGCTAATTAACAGAAACGCCATTAAAGCAGCATATTTCTCGGCCAATGCACAACAGCTTCAATCTGTAATTAACTACGAAAAAGTAATTCTTAATGCATACGTGGACGTTCAGAATCAAATGGCCAAAATGAAAAATTACAGCGAAAGCTATGCTGTTAAATCAGAAGAGGTAAGAATATTAAATCAATCCATTGGAATCGCTAACAGCTTGTTTAATTCTGCGAGAGCCGATTATGTAGAAGTTCTGCTAACGCAGGAAGAAGCTCTGGAAGCGAAACTTGAATTAATTGAAGTTAAAACCAAACTACTGCAAGGTAAAGTTAGCGCTTACCGTGCGCTTGGAGGAGGCTGGAGATGATTGCAGAAAATTATCCGGCCGGTGTTTGGTTAAACACTTCAGGACCCTGAACAGGTGCTTTTTTCGTTTGGTTAAGTTTGGGTCCAAGGAAGGCATTCAGCTTTACTGCTTCGGCAGTAAGGTTGGTGCCTTCTGATTTTTTGCAATTATTTTAAATTTCGAAATTATAAAAACGAACGCGACTTAAGTTAATTACTACCGCTTGATGCCTCATTGTTCGTTATATCAATAATTAAAGTTTATCATTTTATAACCAAACACTTATTTCAAGTTCATCATTCAAATTAATATTCTCCTTTTTTCTTATTAATGCATTCAAAGCGAGTAAATAAACACCCTTTTTTGTATCAAACCAGATTGATGTATCCCAAATGCTCTGGTTAATCTGAGCCTTTGCTTTCATCCTTCCCCAACCTTGTTCCAAATTCCCGAGATTACTTCTTATCTCGACAGAATAATCTTCAGGTAAAGACACAAAATGCCATCCCGGACCATTAATGGATTGGCACTGCCATACCCTGGCTGTGAATGAATATTTGATTCCCGGAATTAGCATTATTAATGAATAACATTTTCGAAATGTAAGTTACCAAAAAATAAAGTTCTCCAAAGAATCTTTCTTTTC
>JAGQVC010000299.1 GCA_020438185.1 Bacteroidota bacterium | reverse complement strand
TCAGGGTGAAGTTATTTATGAAGTTTTCGAAGCTTCCGAAGCACTTTCTGAGGGCGAAGTGCTATCGCTGGAAGAGAAATTCCTGGCCGGCCAAGGTCAGAACATAACGCCGGCGCGCTACGCAGCCAACCCGGAGGAACGGCAGCGAATTTCTGAAGTGGTTAAAGCAGAGCTCGAAAAAGCTGCACGCGTACTTAATATCCGCGGCTATTGCCGCATTGATGCCTTTGTAAGAATATTCGACGATAAGCGCGTGGAGGTGATTTTTATTGAGGTAAATTCCCTGCCGGGGATGACTCCCGCTACCTGCATATTTCACCAGACAGCAATCAACGGGTACAAACCATACGATTTTATTGAAAAAATAATGACTTTTGCCGAAGAATCAGCCAAAGGGACACCCACTGTTTAATTCATGAGTTTAATCAGCATTGTAAGCACCGGAAAATTCTGGAAACATCTGTTACTGGCATCAGTTGCGGGTTTTGCCCTGCTGTACGGTGGCTTTTTGCTGATTGATATGTACACTCAGCATGGTGAAGAAGTGGAAGTACCTGATTTTAAAGGAATTTACATACAAGACCTGAACACCTTTGTTGACGGGCACTCCATCAACTATGAGATTGTGGATTCGGTTTACTCATCCAAGGTTGCCAAAGGCACCGTAGTTGACCAGAATCCGGTTCCGGGCGCAATGGTTAAGAATGGCCGCGTGGTGTACCTAACTGTAAATGCCATGCTGAGCAGGAAGGTTAAAATGCCTAATCTGATTGACCTTTCCCTAAAACAGGCGACTTCCCTTCTGGAGACATACGGTTTGCAAGTTGGCATGCTCCGCTATGTGGAAGGCCTGCCACCGGTAATGGAAATGCACTACAAAGGCAAACCAGTCAAAGAAGGGCAAATGATTGATGAAGGCTCTAAAATAGACCTGGTATTGGGCAAAGGCAGCGATGGCGGGCTAATTCCGATTCCTTCATTATTGGGTATGTCGCTTACTGACGCAAGGCGAACAATTACCGAAAACAGACTCAACATGGGTAATGTGAATATGGATGATGAAGGATTGGATACTCTGAAGGCGAAAGTCTGGAAACAGAATCCTGAAACAGGCTCCGGAGAAGGATTGTATGAAGGAGCTGTTATGAGTATATGGTTAACCGAGTCAGAAACGTTATTACAGGACGCTAACTCAACAAGTGGAAATGACGATGAGGATTTTTAGAACTTCGCTGTTTATCAGCGCTTTATTTTTTTGTAATAGTTCGCTGTTCGCTCAGATAGAAACTCTGCCACTGGGAACGATGGACCGTAAAAATGAAGCACCGGAGCCGAAATCCCGACAAAAATCAATCAATGACACACTTGAGCTGCCTTTTTTTGATGACTTCTCTGCACCCTGGCACAAACCGAATATTGAAAGGTGGACAGACGCTTCTGTATTCATTAACACAACACTACCGGTAAGACCACCAAGCATTGGTGTTGCAACCTTTGACGGGCTAAATGCAGCCGGTGAGCCCTATGGCAACAGTACAGAAAGTAACTCAGCCGATACGCTGACTTCCAGTCCGATAAATTTGAACTACCCGGCTTCAGATTCGATTTACCTGAGCTTTTTCTACCAGCCAAAAGGCATTGGAAACTTCCCTGAATTTGTTGATAGTCTGCTACTTGAGTTCAAAAATCCAACCGATACAACCTGGCATTGGGCCTGGGGAACAAAAGGTGAGGATTACCCGCAATTACTTCGCGAATTCAGACAGGTAATGGTGCCGGTTGCTGATACAGCGTTTTTGAAAAAGGGATTTCAATTCAGATTCAGGAATTATGCCCAGCAAAACGGAAGCTGGGATCATTGGCATGTTGACTTTATTTTGCTTGACAGGGGACGATTCAGGAACGATACGGTGCGCGCCGATTTCAGCTTCATGTACATGCCAACGAGTATCATTCAGCAGTACGAATCGGTTCCTTTGTGGCATTTCATGCCGCAGGCACTTCAAAATATGGATACCCTGTTCAACTTATCGCTTGCTAATGCGGGGAATGCATCCGGGTTCAGGACCTATAAATACATTTATCTGAACGATGATTTTTCAATTGAAGCCCGCGATTCGCTGCTTGCAGCAGGCGTTGGTCCCATTCAGCCACGAGAAGAATTTGTTTATACCGATGCAGTTAAGTATGCGTTTGAAGATCCGGGTACAGAAGCAACCACTTACCGATTGAGAAATTTCATCAACTTCATTCCAACCGATCCTCCGGATTTTTTTCCGGCGAATGATACCATTGAATACCTTCAGATTTTTAGTAATTACTATGCTCTGGATGATGGAAGTGCCGAAGAAAGATTGAACATAAACAACAACGGAGGCGGGTTTGTTGGGCAGCGTTTTGACCTCCTGGTTGGCGACTCTTTGAAGGCGGTACAATATTATTTTAACCGCACCATTGAAACCGGCACAGGTAGCGCATTTTACCTGATGATCTGGGGTGCAGGAGCCAATCAACCCGGAGAATTGCTTTACAGCAAAAGTGTGGAATATCCGCAATCTCTTGGCATCAATCAGTTTGTGACCTACGAACTTGATTCTGCCTTGTATCTGGGTGCCGGTTCCTACTATTTTGGGTGGTCGCAGGACAGCAATTTTCCAATAAATCTGGGATTTGACCGGAACATTAATAA
>JAGQVC010000298.1 GCA_020438185.1 Bacteroidota bacterium | reverse complement strand
AGCGGCGGTACTGGTATTTTTTACTTGGAGCTTTAATGTCCTCAAGCGCCGCATCGGCCTGAAAGGCCAAAGCACCATATTCAATGAGTTGAGACTCTATCCGGTAATTGGCACCGCCCGATGTACCAACAAAATCCTGCATCTGCATGCGGGTTGTAATTGCTTCGCCTCCCTCAGAACTAAACTCGAATGCATCCGCAAAAACCATCTGGCCGGGGCACCAGTTTCCCCGATCGTATATCCAGGTTCCTGCCTGTGGAAAAACCGCATTCAATCCACAGTCGTCGCGCCATACCAGCCGGGTATCAAACTCATTCCCGTTATTAAACAAGGTTCTGGTTTTCGGACAAAATTCCGAACAACCATCAGGCGCTACGTTTCCGTGGCCCGATTGACAAATTCGGAAACTGTAACTTTTCGTTTCGGGCTGCAGGGTAATTGTTTGATCCTGAAGCTGAGAGTTTATAGGGTTGCTTTCGTTTCCGTAAGAAAAGGAACCATTCCATAAACGGTTTACCTTAATTAACTCACGCGCAGGGGTGCCTTCAATAAAGTTGAACGACAAATTTATCAGCCAGCCTTTGCCAACATTGGTTTCGTAACCTCCATGCACATATTCAATTTCTATTGAATCGCGCAGCAATTGCTCCCATTCGGTAATGTCTATCTCCCAGTCAGCACTCCAGGAGCTATTAAAAGAATTGCCGTATGGCGTTATAAAACGGGCAATTTCCAGATTTTCCGATTCTGCATTCACGCCGCCTTTACGGCGGAGGAAAATATAGTCAAGGTAATCCCATTCCCCACAATTTTCCCCTGGAGGGCATTTGTAATTCATACTGATCCAGGCCTTTCTGAATTGTGTTCCTTGAGCCGGAAACTCAGCCCACATGGGATAAAAGGCGTTTCCCGCCCCGGGGTTGGTACGAATTATAGCATCTTCGAAAGGCTGCACAACCAGCGTGTCGCCCGGTGAAGAAAAAGCGGCATTGAACAATAAAAACAGGATTAAGGAACTCAATAATTTCATTGTAATCTGGTAAACGGTTTAAAATACAAGTTTACGTAATGTTGCAGGAATAGACGAAATAACATTTACCTTTGTGCCATGCAATTGATTGCAGCCATTTTATCTGTAATTATGTTCTGCGGAAGCATTCTGCCGGCGGGAGATATGCATGAAATGCCCAAAATAGCGAACCTGATTACGCATTTTGAGCAGCACCTCAAAGAGGAAAACAACAAACTATCATTTCTGGATTACCTTCAGCTGCATTACGCAGGTCCCGAAGCCAACGACCAGGGCGATCACCAGAATTTGCCGTTTCACCACCTTTGCGCAGGGGCATTTGCTGCAGTACTTCCTGCTGTGGGTTTGACTGTTCGAATTCAGGACGAACCTTCAGAATTTATTATTCTTTACAACTTTTCTGTTGTGCGCGACCATGTTGCCAATGTTTGGCAACCGCCTCGTGTTTAACCTGTTCTGTTTATCCGGCAAAGCCGGGATGAATTTTTATCTGCCGCCAAGGCGGGATACTGCTGTTGCCAATGCTTATGTGTGCACAGCAAATTTCAGGTTTAACACATTTTTATGTTACAAAACATTATTTCTTTTTCAATAAGGAATAAACTGATTATCATGCTGCTTACAGCAGGACTGGTAATCTGGGGAGTTTATTCTTTCACGAGGTTGCCGATTGATGCCGTACCCGATATCACCAACAATCAGGTTCAGGTAATTTCTTCGGCTCCCGATCTGGCCGCTCCCGAGGTGGAGAGGCTCATTACTTTCCCCATCGAACAAGCACTGGCGACCATTCCCGGAAAAATTGAACTTCGCTCCTTTTCCCGCTTTGGTCTTTCGCTGGTTACCATCGTTTTCGACGACGACACCGATATTTACTGGGCAAGGCAACAGGTTACAGAAAAGCTGGGCATTGCCTCCGAACAAATACCTGCCGGAATTACACGTCCCGAGCTGGCTCCCGTTACAACAGGCCTGGGCGAAATTTATCAGTACACACTCGATGTGGCTCCCGAATTCCGGGAAAGCTATTCACTTTCAGACTTAAGAACCATTCAGGACTGGATTGTTCGCCGTCAACTCATTGGAACACCAGGAGTTGCAGACGTTAGTAGTTTCGGGGGCTATCTCAAACAATACGAAGTGAGTGTGAGGCCCGAAGAACTGGTTGCCATGAATGTTACTCTAAATGACGTTTTTGATGCTTTGGCGGCCAATAACCAGAACACTGGAGGTTCATACATCGAAAAAGGGGAGGAGGCTTTACTAATCCGCACCGAAGGTCTGCTTCGGTCGCCCGCTGAGGTTTCTCGGGTTGTTGTAAAACCTTCCGCCTCCGGCGCGACGGTGCCCGTGCTAATTAGCGACGTAGCCACCGTTACCGAAGGCCACGCGGTGAGGTATGGTGCTATGACGCGCGACACAATTGGTGAAGCGGTTGGTGGTGTGGTGCTTATGCTGAAAGGCGAAAATTCATCTGCCGTAATTGCCGGTGTACGAAACAGAATCGCTTCAATCCGTAAAAGTCTGCCCCCGGGAATCTCCGTTAATCCGTATCTCGATCGAACTAAGCTGGTCGACAGCTCCATCCGTACGGTTCGGAACAACCTGGCCGAAGGGGCTTTGATCGTAATTTTTGTTCTTGTTCTGTTGCTTGGCAAT
>JAGQVC010000002.1 GCA_020438185.1 Bacteroidota bacterium | reverse complement strand
ATAGAAATCCCGCAATTCCGAGTTTTTTTAACCAGGGTATTATTTTATTGCCTGTTGACACCTGAAGGAGTTGAAAACTGTAATATTCGGAGTAAAATTCTGTAATATCGCCGAAGCTGCCAAATAATCAGGTCATGAATGATTTTCACATTCTGAATATGTTAACCGGAACTCCTCTGCTGGACGTCCGTTCACCGGGCGAATTCAAACGAGGGCACATTCCGGGTGCAATTAGTTTTCCGCTTTTTAGTGATGAAGAAAGGGCAGCCGTTGGCACCGCTTACAAGCAAAAGGGCAGGGATGAAGCAGTATTGCTCGGACTTGAATACGTAGGGCCGCGAATGGCGGAAATGGTTAAGAAAGCGCTTCAGCTTTCACCTCAAAAGAAAATCATGATTCATTGTTGGCGGGGAGGCATGCGCAGCGGGTCAGTTGCCTGGCTGCTTCGTCAGTCAGGTTTTAACGTTCAGGTTATTCCCGGTGGCTACAAGGCTTATCGGCTCGAAGTGCAGAATTATCTGGCAAAACCATTTAAATATGTTGTGCTTAGTGGCCCCACCGGTAGCGGGAAAACAGACATATTAAAGGAACTTGCCAAATCGGGTAATCAGGTTATTGACCTGGAATCGCTCGCATCACACAAAGGCTCCAGTTTTGGCTCGCTGGGAATGCAGGAGCAGCCGGCAATAGAGCATTTCGAAAACCTTCTGGTTCAGCAACTCACCTGTATGAATCCGGAATTACCTGTCTGGATTGAAGATGAATCCAGAAAGATTGGCAAAGTTGCTCTCAATGAAGCATTCTGGATACAAAAAGTCTCAGCTCCGGTTGTCCGTATAGAAGTTCCTTTTAATATGAGACTTAAAAAGCTGGTTAATGAGTATGGCAACTTTTCAAAAGAAGAATTGAGCCAGGGAATTTTGCGAATTGGTAAAAGACTGGGTCCCCAGCATACGAAAGCGGCGCTTGAAAATCTGGAAGAAGGCAGACTTGAAGCCGTAGCTGAGTCATGCCTTTTGTATTACGATAAAGCTTACAGTTATTCATTCTCGCGTGTTGATCGCACACAGGTTGTTTCTGTAGAATTCGATCATTTAGATGCAGCTTCAATCGCCCAAAGCATAAAAAAACTCCCGGCAACATTTCGCTACTGAGCAGGTGAGCAAAATGAAGTGCCGGGAGTTGCTATCCGATAAGAGCAGGTCGGATAAGCGGGTCAGGTTATCTTACTATCAGTTTTCCTGAAATATCTGATTTGCCGTTTGTAATTCGGTACATATACATACCTGAACTTAGATGGCCGGCTTCGTAGTCGAAGAATTTCACTCCGTTCAGCTCAAAACGATCTATGGTTCTTCCAAGCATATCGGTGATTTGTAAACTCAAGTCTCCAGATAGTGCGCCTTCGAAGTAAAAACGCGTGCTTTCTCTGAACGGATTCGGATAAACGCGGATTCCAGCGTTATCAGTCACTTCGTTCAGACCAAGCGAGCGGTCAATGGTATGAATGGTCGTGTTGGTGCGAATAGGCTCGTTGAAATCAAAATAAATATCTGCAAAATTGTTAATCACAGTTTCATCAGGCTGGTTTTCAACCGGATTCATTCTGAAGTTAACATAACCGATACTTCCAAGCGGATCGCTGCTGCTGTCAGGCAACATAATATTCGTGAAGGTCCAGCGGATTACCCGGTTGGTATTATCCACTTCAACGGTATAAGGATGCGAAGCAGAAATCATGTCGAATGTTTCGAGCACCAACTCAGAAGTCAGGGTGTCAACGAGTACAACATTCACAGCCGGTGCAGTTCCTGTATTCTGGAAACGGATTGTATAGGAAAGCTGTGTATTCGGTAAAATCCGGCCATCCTGGCCGATACCATATGGAGTACCATGCTTGTCATTCGGATCCCATGAACCAACAACAGTCATATGCAAGGTGTCGATATTGTTTGCAGGATTAGCATCATTTAGCGGTGTAACCATCACAGTATTGAAAATCGGATCTCCAATGTTGAGAGAAACCGGCATATTCGGATGCATATAAATGTAACCGCAATCGCCTGAACCAAGGTTGCTGAAATTCCAGCTTGCGTAATTTTCAGAAGCATTAAAAACAGAAGGAGCCGGAGAGAATGCAGAAGCAGCGATTATCGCAATAGCTGGATCCCAGTAATAGGTAAACACGCCATCAGAAGGTGCTACTCCATTGTTGCAGTATCCAAGACTCGCCATGAACGGGAAGCCCGGAGTAATCGTTGAAATAGGGGAGATATAAGCTTCAAGATCCTGGTACGAAGGATCGGCCCATAGTCCGAAAACATTTCCACCGTAGGTGATGCCCGGATTAGTAGCATTTACAACATAACTGCCTCCGGCAGGAAGTGTAACCGCATAACCCGCAACACCATTCAGGTTTAAGGAAACAGTGTATGTGCCTGCTACGAGGGTAATTGAGAAAATTCCCTGTGCATTGGTATAAACGGCATAATTGCCAACCATTACCTGTTTGTAAGCAGCTGGTCCTTCACCTGCATCCTGAAATCCGTTGTTGTTGTTATCGTAGAAAACCATCCCGCTAATCGTAACAGATTGATCCTGATATCCAAAATCGAATCCCATGATTTCATCTCCATCATTTATAGTGAAAACGTATCCGTTACCATCGGCAGGAATCGTAGACACATAGTTCTGCAACCACGGGAATGCCTGTAGTGAGTATGTGCCGGGGAATACATCAAAACTGTAAAATCCGTTTTCGTCCGTTACTGCATAGATACAATTTACGCTATCGGTACCTGCACAAAGCATAACATACACATTAGGGATACCACTTTCAGCTTCATCCATTAATCCATTCCCGTTCGCATCCACCCAAACATATCCGCCGAGTGAGGCTGTTGCCTGAGCGCTCATATCAATGTTTACGCAGGTGCTGTCGAAGCAATTGCCATCAGCGTAAATACAAAGCTGGGTGCTTTCGGGCTGAAGGAACGTGAAAGTTGCAGTGTAATTTTCGTCGAACTGTGCCCAGGTTTGTCCCCAGCCGGTCATTCCACTGTAAAAGTAATTTGTATCAGGATTGGTAATTACCACTTCAACCTGATTGCCATTAATTGTATAATCAAACTCAACATTGTAGTTACATGGAACCATTACCCATTCGCAGGCACTGTTTCCGCAACCATTGGCGTTGCTCACGTTTACGCAGATATTCACATATGAGCCGGGCTCAAAAGTGCCGATAACCGTGCTGCTGTTTTCTCCAAATGCAGTTCCGTTAACTGTCCAGTTATAATTATCCCAGCTTTGCTGTGATTCGGCTGAGAATTCCATCACTCCGTTACCGAGGTCGTTAACAGCAATACCTAAATCGGTGCAGGTAATGGTAGCTTGCCAGCCTGCGGCTGTGATTGAAAAGTCAGAGTGCCACACAAAAGTTAAAGCTCCGTCGGATGCTGAAGATGTGTATTGAAGATTTGTAACTGAAGGAGAGCCGTTTAGTGTTGCAATCAATGGCGAATTGGCGCTGCTTCCATTGTGAATATAGAGGTAATCGAAATTAGTTTCTGAAACAAACTGGGTAAACTGCACCCGAACATTGGCACCGGAACTCGCAGGGAATACCGTTAATGTCATGTCTTCGTCGTTAGCATAATTAGCTCCTGCTCCTCCTGCATCGGTAAGATTCATGTTACAGGTAGTAATCACTCCGTTTTGCATGGCGTAGTTGCCACCAGGAGTTCCGGAGCCGCCACAGGAAATGGTAATTGGATAAACTCCGGTGTATGCGCAACCGCAATTATCATAAACAACAATTATCAAATCATAAGTGCCTGCCTGAGTAAACTCAAGGTTGAAAGATGGAGTTGTTCCGTTAAAACCAATTCCCGGAACAGTGCTGCTGTATGTATATGATCCGCAACCGCCTGTTGCAAAGTTGTCTACAATTGCTGTAAAGCCGGAAACTGTTATTGCAGGGTTATTAAATAATGTCTGACAAGGGCTTTGCACAGTCACCCACATGCAGGTATTTGCAGAACAACCGTTTGCAGAATCAACTGCAGTAAGACAAACCTGATAAACCCCGGTACTGTCGAACATATGATCAATGCCCTGACCAAAGCCTGTAGTGCCATCTCCAAAATCCCACATGTAAGCGATGTTCCCGCTTCCATTACTTGTAGCTGTAAAGTAAGTGTATCCGTCCTGTAACATATTATATGTGAAAAATGTCTGGAAACCGGCACATTCATCAACAAACACATTGGTACAAACCGTATCCAGGCATCCTGCCTGATTACTTCCGATAACACATATAGAATAAGAACCGCTAGCCGGGTAAGTGTGTTGGAAAGTGTAAACCGAGGTTAGTGGAATATTCGTGGAAACACTGCCATCACCATAATCAATTATAATGTCGAGCGGCAAGAATGCAAAATTCGTCACCTGAATAATCCCGGTGGCAACGTTACCATTCATATTGGCATCAATAAAGAGTAAATCTTCGGGGCAGGCTCCATTTGAAACAGAGAACGTGGTGCAGGTTGAATCCATACATCCCGAAGCATCCTCAACGGTTAAGCAGGCTGAATAAAAGCCGTTCGCAAATGTTAAGGTTGGATTTGCTCCTGTGGCTGTTTGTCCATCGCTAAACCACCAGTAATAGCTGTATGGCATTGTCCCGCCACTGGCGGTTGAAATGAAAGAAACCTGCCCATCTGCTTGATTTTGAGCTGCAATAGCACTCTGAATGCCGCAATTGTTTCCAATCATGACTGTGAAGTTGCCGAAAGCACACCAATTTGTATCCAGTGAATCAGTTACAAATAACTGAACTACATACAACCCTTGTTGTGGTGGAAACGTGAATGATTGAATTGCGTTTCCCTGGAATGTAGCACCCATACCATCTGTCCAGAGATAGATGCTGCTTCCGCTTGGCGCATTTGCATTCGTCATTAAGGTTACATTGTTGCCTGATTGCTGCAACAATGTAATCTGAGCCGTCTCGGAACATTGGGCAATCAGCTCACTTCCGGAAAAAGAAGCGGCCAGAATCAGTAACAGGTAGATGAATTTTTTCATGTCAATTTGATTTTGATGGAATAAAAGTATTTCAATCTATTCAGGGAATAAGGCTATGTTATGAAAAATCTTACTGATTAATCAATATTAATTATAATATAAATATCAGAATATAAAGTATATATGTCAATTTAATCTTACTTATCATGGGTAAATTCACCATGTTGATATTCGTGCATAAACTCAAAATAAATTCAGCTTCACTATAAACAGAACATTGTAATTTAGTAAAAAAACAAACCATGATCAGACTCATTTCGATATTGCTGGTTGTTCTGGCTGTGTCATCTTGCAAAAAGTGTTACGATTGCACTAAAAAATGTGGAACTTGTCAGAACGGTCCCGTGGTGGTAGCAGGTTGTACAGGAGATGAAGCTCTCAACGGGTTCTCCGTCGATAGCTGGAAAGTTCTGCTTGAAAGCCAGGGCTATACCTGCAATTATGATAATGTTACAGAAGAAGCTTGCGGAAACGAGGAAAAGGACAATAAGGAGTCAAATTATTTTGAATGTGTGTCAAAATAATTTGATTTTAAAAATTAATCATCTGATTGTGTGATCAGTAGCCTGTTTTAATCACATCATTGTAATCAGAAAGGCTAATCTGAAACCAATTTGCTGCTTTGGTCTCCGGAAGAGAAAAATCCAGACAATTCAATTTGGAAAATACGCGGCAACAGGAATTTCTTGAACTAATCAATGCACACCGTGCAGTAATATACAAGGTTGTAAATCTGTATGTTGATGGCCGGGATGAAAGAAATGATATGGTGCAGGAAGTTCTTCTGCAAGCTTTTAAAGGGTTTTCCCGCTTTCGCGGGGATTCAAAATTCAGTACCTGGTTATATCGTGTTGCATTAAACACGATATTTTCTTTCAGCAGAAAAGAGCAAAACAGGATAATCGCCGAAAAAGAATCGCAAACTTTTGATGATATCACAGATTTTTCGGATGAAGCAGCTGAATTATACTTTCATATTAAAAATCTTGACGATATCAATAAAATGATAATCACTTTGCATCTGGAAGGTTTTAGCAACAAAGAAATAGCTGATATAACGGGAATGACTTCCAATAATATTGGTGTTAAATTATTTAGGATCAGGGAGCTGTTGAGCGAAAAAATGAATAAAACCGCATGAACGATTTAAAAGAACTTTGGCAAAAAAGCAATCCGCCAAAGGCGGATCCGGAATTTGCTCTATCCGATTTAAAGCTTCTTCAAGAAAGAAGCGACTCTCCCTTTTTTCGCCTGAGAAGAAGCCTGATCGCAAACACCATTTTTGCAACGTTTTTTCTGGGCATTTTTCTTATCCTGTTATTTAGTATCCCCGAACAATGGTTTCAAACACTCATTTTTGTGGTTTGTCTTTCCTATGTTGCTGGGATCGCGTACAACCTTTATATTCTGAGGAAGTATCTTCATGAGTTGCCCCGCGACTCCTCTATGCTTTCCTACTTGCAAACACTCAGCTCAGGGATGAAAAAAGCCATTTCTACGGTTGAGTATTCCGCCATTCTAATTTATCCATTTGCAATAACGGCCGGCTTCCTTTTACCCTTCAGTTTGGAAGGTCAGCCTGATTTGGTTCTGAAAAACAACATTTTAATGGTTGTGCTTTTTTGCACTCTCCTCATTTTGACACCCTTGTGTTTTTGGCTGGCAAGAGTTCTCAACAAAAGAGCTTTCGGGCGCTACATCAAAGAAATTGATGTCCTGTTAAACCAGTTTAATCAGGATTGTTAATGAGGTTCCGATAAATCAGTTGATTTGTTCCTGCATCCGCAACGGAATCATTTTATCTTTGACGCCCATAAACGATAAAAATGCGGAATTTCAGCCTGCTGGCTTTACTATTTATTTGTCTGACAACATTTTTGAACGCTCAAACTGCAACAGTAAGAGGTTTTGTTTACAATAAGAATAATGGTGAACCGATCATATTTTCAACTGTCTTTCTTGAAGGAACCACTTATGGTACCCAAACTGATGTAAATGGTTTTTACTCCATTTCAAAAGTGCCACCGGGTTCCTACAAGCTGACTTTCTCGGGCGTTAATTATGAACAGGTTAGTGTTGCAATCAGCCTGAAAGCCGGAGAATTGAAAAGTCAGAACATTTTTGCAGATGAAAAATCTGTGAAGCTCAAGGAATTTGAAGTCAGCGGACAAAAAGAAGAAGAACAGACGAAAGTCAATATCGGGGTTTCAACCATCACTCCAAAGGAAATTACAAAACTCCCAACAGTAGGCGCAGAACCTGATATTGCTCAGTACCTTCAGGTTATTCCGGGCGTTACTTTTACCGGCGACCAGGGAGGTCAGCTATACATTCGCGGTGGTTCCCCAATCCAGAACAAGGTACTTCTTGACGGAATGATAATTTACAACCCATTTCACTCGATAGGCCTGTTTTCAGTATTTGACACGGATGTAATTCGCAATGCAGAAGTTCATACAGGAGGTTTTTCCGCCGAATACGGCGGAAGAGTTTCCTCTATTATGAATATTACAACCCGCGATGGAAACAAAAGCAGATTAGCAGGGAAGGTTTCTGTTAGTCCTTTTGTTGCCAAAGCTATGCTCGAAGGACCGCTCAGCAAAAGAAAAGAAGGCTCGGCCGGTTCATCCTCATTTATGCTGAGCGGACGAACAAGCTACCTGGAGCAAACCTCTAAAGTATTTTATCCATACGTTGATACAGCCGGACTGCCATTCAATTTTACCGACCTGTACGGGAAACTATCATTTAACAGCAATAACGGATCAAAGCTCAACCTAAGCGGCTTTAATTTCAGCGACAGAGTGCGTTACCGCAGCTTGCAGGATTTAAGCTGGAATACTTTTGGTTTTGGAACTAACTTCGTTCTAATTCCTAATGCGAACGATTTCTTGTTCGAGGGAGTTTTCGGTTATTCAGATTACAAAATCACTCTGGATGAGGCATCTAAACCGTCCAGAAACAGCCGAATCAATGGTTTTAATCTGGCCCTGAATTTTAAATATTTCATGGGCGATAACGATTTGCAATGGGGTGTTGAAGCAATCGGTTTTTCTACAGATTTCACATTCTTCAATGCAGTTAACCGGGAAATCTCTCAGAAAGAAAACAACACCGAACTTGCGCTTTATGCCAAATACAGATGGTTATTGGGTAATCTGGTATTGGAGCCTAGTTTCCGATTGCATTATTATGCTTCTCTCGGGAATGCTTCTCCTGAACCAAGAATGGGCGCTAAATTCAATGTTAGCGATCGGTTCAGACTTAAGGCTGCAGCCGGACTTTACAGCCAGAATCTAATAGCAGGAGTTTCTGACCGCGACGTGGTTAACCTGTTTTATGGCTTTCTTTCAGCGCCGGAAAATGCGCCTCAAACATTTAAAGACCAGGAATTTAAAACTAAGCTTCAACGAGCCAGACATTATATTGCAGGATTTGAAAGTGACCTGACAAAACATATAAAATGGAACGTAGAAGCTTATTTCTTTGATTTTAACCAGCTAACAAACATTAACCGGAATAAACTATTCGATGATAATGCTCAGAATGCTGATGTTCCGGATATTGAGAAAAAAGATCTTATTCTTGAGCAGGGTGTATCTAAAGGTGTGGATATGACTCTTAAATATGAGTACAAAAGATTCTATGTATGGGCAGTTTATTCAATCATGAAAGTAACCCGTACCGATGAATTAATCACCTACAGCCCTGTGTGGGATCGCCGCCACAACGTTAACCTGCTTGCTTCTTTTGAATTTGGTAAAGACCTCAACTGGAGCTTCAGTGCACGATGGAATTTTGGTTCAGGATTCCCGTTCACTCAAACTCAGGGATTCTATGAAAATATTTCTCTGAGTGGCAGTCTCAACCAGGACTACACAACTACTAATGGTGTCCTTGGAACTTCTTACGGTTCAATTAATCAGGGCAGGCTTCCAACATATCACAGACTCGATTTGAACCTGAAACGGGTTATGCCTTTGGGAGATCATACTACTTTGGAGTTAACTGCGGGCGTCACCAATGCCTACAATAGGGAAAACATTTTCTATTTCGACAGAATCAAATTCGAGCGAATCAACCAGTTACCAATCTTGCCAAGTTTGGGAGCAAACTTCCTTTTCTAATTACTTAAGAGCGGGTTAACGTCACGTAATCTTTCAGCAACTTATTCAAAAAAGTCACGGGATTCGATTTTTCCGGCGGAATGCTAAGTCGTTCACGCATACGTATCGCACAAGAAACCAGTACTTTCTGATGCTGCGTGTTTGGGAATTTCTTGTATTGATCAAGAGCCATTTTTATTCCCAGCATCTCTTTTTCAGTCATTTCGGCTACCGCCGGATACTCAGGCTCGTATGCTTCTTTCGCTTCGATTTTTAAAATCTCCTTTAAACTGATTTGATATTCCGATTGAATCCGGACAACGGTTGTATCAGCCAAAACATCTCCTATTCGTTGGCCCTTACCTGAAGAACTGATTTGCAATGCGGCTACTGTTCCTATACTCCCCCAGATATCAATCCAGCGGAAAGCCCAGCGAAGAAAATAATCAGTCAGACTAAGTTCGTTACCATTCAACTTTATAACTCTGATTTTTAAGGCAATTTTTCCCGGAGACTGTCCACCGCTGAAAATCTCAAAAACAAGTGAGTAAAAAAGAAAAACTGTGGAAATAACCACTATCTCATAAGTTTTGAAATCTTCCGGTGAAAGATTGAAACTCGCGATAATTGTGTACAATAATCCAATAGAGCTGAAAAGAATCAATGAATCAAGCAAAAATGCCAGCAACCGGTCACGCACCGACGCCAACTGGTAGGTTATCGGAACCTGCTGCGGAGTAATAATTTCGATTCTTTTCATTTCTGAAGATGTTTCTTACTATTTTGACAACCTGTTTTCATTGGTTCAGCCATGAAAGAAACGAGATTTATTGAACAAAAAAAAGATAGCTGGCAGGAACTTGAGTCCTTACTGTCAGAAAAAAATGCTAACCCGGATCGCCTGAGCGAGCTGTTCGTGCAGGTAACGGATGATTTATCCTATGCAAGAACTTATTATGGAAATCGGGTTGTAAGGGTTTTTTTAAATCAACTTACCCAAAGATTATTCAGGAAATTATTCAGAAATTCTGTAAACCATTTTCGGAGGTTCCGCGAATTTGTTGCGAATGACTTACCGTTGAATATGTATCGTTGTCGGAAACAAATGCTCCTGGCACTGATCATTTTTCTCATTTCGGCCGCTATTGGTGTTTTTTCTGCAATCCAGGATCCAGGGTTCAGTGAAAGCATTCTTGGACATGGCTATATCAAAATGACTCAGGAAAATATCGAGAAAGGCGATCCTATGGCGGTTTATAAGGATGACAATTTGTTCCTGTCTTTCTTGGCAATTGCGCAGAATAATCTCCTTGTAGCTTTCCGGGCATTTATTTTTGGTTTGCTTTTCTCCTTAGGTTCAATCAGCATTCTGGTCTTCAATGGAATTATGGTTGGTGTATTTCAGTATTACTTTCTGGCTCGCGGAGTTGTTCTTGATTCTTTACTTACCATATGGATGCACGGCGCGATGGAAATACCCGCAATAATAATCAGCGGCGGAGCCGGCCTGGTTATGGGGGGCGGACTCGTTTTTCCGGGTACTTACACCAGACTTCAGGCACTTCGAATTTCTGCCAGAGCCGGGATAAAAATTATGGCTGGTATTACTCCTGTAATTATTGTAGCCGCTTTCATCGAAGCATTCCTGACCAGACAAACTGATTATCCATACATTGTAAGAGCTGCATTTATTTTATTGCAGCTGGTTTTTCTGACTTTCTATTTCATTTATTTACCTTACAAAAAAAGTAAGCAAAAAGTCGCATATAATCTTCAGGACGAGAAAATTCCGGTCGCACCTCCAATAGAAAATGAATTAAAGGACTTATCACCCGGAGGGGACGTTTTCAGCGTAACATTCAGACTCTATGTTTATTCTCTTTCAGGAACCATTAGAAGACTTGCGATTCCTCTGGTGCTTCTTAGTTTGTTTTTAATTATTCTGGCTGGTCTTGCGGATCAGTCGGGTTATTATTATCAGTTTTTCTTCTTCCAAAAATTACCTGAATATCTTTCTATTGAAAATTATCCGTTTTTGCTTCCGGTTCTGGCGGCCGCGTTGTCAACTGTTGTTTATGTTGCCGGATTTTTATGGCGTAAGGATGAAGCTTTTAAACCTGAATGGAAAGAATTTAATACTGAAAATAAATTATTGAATATTAAACGATTCGTACTCACATTCTTAATTTCACTTTTGTGGTTGTCAGCTTTATTAATCCCGGGCGCGCAGGGTGCCTGGATATTTGTTTTGATTTCCCCTCCTTTTGTTTTTCTGATTTCTGTTTTGCAGATATTGGATTTTCCTGATTTGAGTGGTGTTTCAAAAACTCTGAATGTTTTTCTGGGAACCCCTGTTTTTATTATCTACACGTATTTTAGTTTATTATTTCCGGCAACCATGTTATTGCTTTTAAGTGATATGGCTACCAACCTCCTCGGTATTGATATGATCGAATGGGTTATCACTTACACCCCGGAAATATATAAATGGGTGCAGATTTCAACCAAAATAATCTTGCTGCTTTTCGGCCTTCTGCTAGCTGTATTATTATTAGCTACAGGTATGGTAATGGTTTATTATTCAGCAATGGAACGTATTCATGCTCCGGCGCTAATTGCCCGTCTGCGTTCACTCGATCTCATGAAAACAGATGACTAATCTCAAGCAAATAATAACCCTGCTTATATTTATTATCTCGCTTGGCATTAATCCATGTCCGGCTCAGGAGCAAGATTATGCTGAAGAAGAATTTTGGGAGGAAGAGGAAAATTCCAACCCACTAATCCGAACATCGGAACATCTTGAAAATGTTTCATCTGATTATCATTTAAAAAATAATTCAATCGATACTTCTCAATGGAAGAAAATTACCGGAGGGGAGACTTTTACTGACGAAACAGAAAAAAAGGAAAAAATTCCAAATCGGGATACTTCCCCTTCGCGGCCATTGCCTGCATTAAGCGGTAATCTTCTGAGAGTAATTCAGATTATTGCCTTAATTGGAATTTCTGTACTAATTATCATAATTGCCTTTCATATTATAAAGGCGAATAAATCCAGAAATAAGTCTTTTGACAACGATGATGAATTCTGGCAGATTAATCTGGAGGAAAGCGAAGCTGCTGAAACCGAAATTTCCGCTAAGCTCCGGGAAGCTGAAGATTCAGGTAATTTTACATTTGCGATCAGACTTCATTACCTGATGGTTTTGAATGAACTCAACAGGAAGAACTTAATTCACTGGAAGAAGGATAAAACCAATGCCGACTTTATTCGAGAATTAAAAAATACGGCTTTTAAAAAAGAATTAAAATCACTTACAACTTGGTTTGAATTGTTCTGGTTTGGGGAGAGATTGGCTGATGAACCGGCTTATGAAATGCTGAAGATAAGATTTATCAATTTTCAGAAAGAAATTATTGCGTCAGAATGAAAGGGAGCAACAGAAATATCTGGATTTTTGTCGCATTGCTTTCTGGTGCTTTGCTTTTGTTTTTTATTTTAATGAGCAATAGTAAAAAGCATTTCGACTGGCATGAATCTTTTGAATTTCAGTCCACACAACCTTATGGTTATTCTTTTCTGAGAGAATTCCTTAATACCCGGTATGGTAAAGATTCGGTTGAATTATTTTATGATTCTTACGATGATTTACCTGATCAGGCCAATGTTTCATTAGTCATAACAGGTTCTTCCTATCAACCTGATTCAATAGAATCAAAAATACTCGCCGATTGGGTTGCAGATGGGCACGATGTTCTGATCATCCAAAAAACTATTCCATACAGCATGTCTGCAGCTATCTGGGATACCAATATATGCAACCTCGATAAGTATTTTAACGCCGGTTATTATTACAACGAAAAAGTTTCAGCCACTCATTTTCATAGAGAATTGCAATCAAAACATAAGGCTGTTTTTGAATACCGGGTAGTAGACAGTTTGTACAATTATGATTTTGGTTGTTTTGATTCCAGCTTGTTTTGTCCGACATCACCACTAATTCCGCTTGCTTCAATTGATATTGCCTACATAAATTTTGCAACATTAAAACACGGAAAGGGAAATTACTATTTTCATATCAGTCCGATTATGTTCAGCAATTATGAGTTGACCAATATTGAAAGATTTAATTATATCGAAGGTGTTTTTTCATACCTGCAAGGAAATAGGATTTTTGTCGATCAGGGACATTATTATGGAACCGATCAATTCCATTCTGATTATGTTCCATCAACCCCGTTTTCATTTATTCTCAGTCATCGCGCCTTAAGATTCGCTTTGTACACACTCCTTGCAATGACATTGATTTATATACTCACAGGATTGCGCAGAAAACAGAGGATTATACCCGTGATTGAGCCACCATTGAATAGCTCCTTACAATTTTTGCAGGCAACTGGTCGTATTTATTTTCTTCAGCGCGATCATGCCGGATTGCTGCGACTACAAATTAAGTTTCTGTTACAGTTCATCAGAAACAGGTATCATATTCATGCTAAGAATTTAAACGAAATAAAAGTTGGGGAATTATCAGAGCGAAGCGGAGTATCAAAATCAGATTTAGAAGAATTATTTCTCGATTATCAGCGACTGCATTTATACGTAGAGCTCTCCGATAAGGATATAATTGGCTTTTATAAACACTTGAATCATTTTTATAAAAATTGCAACTAAGATGACAGCAGAAGATTTACCACCAGGGGAACCGGTAGAAGTTACAGAGACAGCAGCATACGATGGCAGCAATGCCATAGTAATTCCGGTGAAGGATGCCGCCGAAAAAATTACTTCGGAGATTTCCAGAATTATAATTGGCCAGCAGGAATTACTCACGCAGTTAATAACCGGTCTTTTTGCCGGAGGGCACCTGCTTGTTGAAGGCGTTCCGGGAATTGCTAAAACTCTGAGCGCCAGAATGCTTGCTCAAACATTGAAGCTTAAGTATACACGCATTCAATTCACTCCTGATTTAATGCCTTCGGATGTAACCGGAACGAGTGTTTTCAACATGAAAACATCCGATTTTACATTCAATCCTGGACCCGTTTTTTCTCAGATTGTTCTTATCGACGAAATTAACCGCGCTCCAGCAAAAACTCAGGCTGCTTTGTTTGAAGTTATGGAAGAAGCCCAGGTTACCATGGATGGCGAAACTTATAAAATGGAACAGCCTTTCATGGTACTTGCTACTCAAAACCCGATTGAACAGGAGGGAACGTATCGACTTCCCGAAGCCCAACTTGACAGGTTTTTATTCAGAATCCGACTTGGATATCCTGAGCTAAATGAAGAAATAGAAATTCTCAAGAGGTTTAGAAATGATACTGCTGCAGCTTTGACTGGAGCAGTAAATTCGGTGCTTCAGGGGCAGGATGTGCTTCAACTTCGTTCGATCGTGGACCAGGTTTTTATTAAAGACGAATTGCTGGAATACATTGCTAAAGTGATAGACCAGACCAGGCACGATGCAGACTTATTTCTGGGTGCATCCCCCAGGGCTTCGCTTTCGCTTATGCGCGCTTCCAAGGCTCTGGCTGCGATCCGTGGCAGAGCTTACGTTGTGCCCGACGATATAAAGGATGTTGCCTATCCGGTTCTAAATCACCGCATTCAGGTTAATCCCGAGCGCGAGATGGAAGGATTGGACAGCAATCAGGTTATTAAACGAATTCTGCAATCAATAGAGATTCCACGTTGAAGTTGCTGTTGCAAATAGTTCCACAGCGCAGATTTTATGTTTTGCTCACCTGCGTTATTGTACTGGCTGTTTTGTCATTCGGCTGGCCAATATTGTTTTGGCCGGCAAATTTCGCCCTGGCACTGGTTCTGGCCGCAACTGCGGCCGATGCTCTCTTACTAATTTCCAGCGGTCAGAGGCTGGAAATTATTCGTCAAATCCCGGAGGTCCTTTCAATGGGCTATCCTCACGAAGTGAGATTAGTAATTCGCAACAACTCAGTTCACAAATTGTCAGCTGAAATTATTGATGAAATGCCTGTTCAGCTTCAAAAAAGAGACTTTTCAATTCACGCATACGCCCAACCTGAATCAACGATTGTTCTAAATTATAAAATGCGGCCGCTCACCAGAGGGGTATACAAGTTTGGACTGGTAAGGGTGCTCAGGTCAGGTATGTTGGGCCTTGTTTCAATTCGCCTTTCAGGCGGATCCGAACAGCAGGTAGCAGTGTACCCCTCGATAATGGAGATGAAACAGCTGGAAATGAGCGCTTTCAGCACGCTGACACAGTCGGGGGGAATCCGTAAAATAAGGCGATTAGGTCACAGCTATGTGTTTGAACAAATAAGGGATTATGTAAAAGGCGACGAATTCAGAAGTATCAACTGGAAGGCTACAGGGCGCAGAGGCAAATTGATGATAAATCAATATGAAGACGAACGCTCCCAGCAAATCATTCAGGTAATTGACCGCAGCAGGGTCATGCAGTTACCATTTAACGGGCTAACCCTGTTGGATTATTCAGTGAATGCAGCTCTTGCCATTTCTAACATAGCCTTACGAAAACACGATAAAGCCGGATTACTGTTGTTTTCGTCATCAAAACTTCAGTTTGTTGCTCCCGAAAGCCGCAGATCGCAGATGAGTCGCATTCTTGAAGTACTTTACAATGCCGAGGAAAGTAAACTGGATTCCGGATTTGAGCTTTTATACACTGGTGTCCGTAATTCTATCGAACGAAGATCCTTATTGTTCTTATACACCAATTTTGAAAGCGTTTATTCACTTGAAAGGGCATTACCAATCCTTCGAAAGCTAAACAGACTTCACTTACTGGTTGTTATTTCTTTCGAAAACATTGAAATTAGCCGTCTTGCAGAAACATCAGCTGTAAATCTCGAGGAAGTTTACGCTCAAACTATAGCTCAAAAATATCTGGGGGAAAAATTAAGCCTCTTCCAGATTCTTCGCCAGCATGGAATTCAAAGCATATTTACCAAACCGGAAAATCTTTCCGTTCATGTTGCAAATAAATATCTGGAATTGAAAGCAAGAGGTCTGATTTGATAAAGGGTAATGCTCAAATCCCCTTAAAAAGAAAAAACACCCTTTAGGAGGGTGTTTTTTAATAATAGTATGGATTCCGGTTTAATTCGTTTTTATCACATAAGTACCGGCTATTCTGTCATGCAGGGCTCTTTTCTGATCATCGAACGCAGCCATTATAAAACCGATTAAAAGAATTATTGCTGAGATTATTTTACTAAAATAACGACCTGTTGCATTTGCGAAACTTATCCTTTCTCCATTTAACCCGGTCACTTTGAGACCAAGTGCTTTCTTACCAAGAGTAGCTTGCTCAGTTGAAGATTCCATGTAAGCATAATAAAACCACCCGATAAGAATGGAAATAATATTATATAAGACCGATTGCTGGCCCAAAATGAACATTAGGATGCCATTTACTACAGAAAGTAAAATGCCATCTATTAGCGCAGCTAAAAATCGAATCCAGAATCCGCCATACTCGACGTTAGCAGCCAGACCGCTTGCTTCATAATCAATTGTTTGTTCTTCCATGGTTTAGTTGGGTTTAGTTTGTTCAAATATATTCATTCAAAGCAGTCAATCAAGTGAACCTGTAATATTTGTCAAAATCAGGTGAGAAAAGTCACACCCTTTACAAGCTATAAATCACTAATTTTGCCCATCGAAAATCAAATATCCTTGGCCACACAGCCTTCTTTCATATCAAAACACTGGTGGAAAATTACCGGAGCTTTGTTCGTAATGTATTCCATTATTGAAGGGTTTCTTGGTAAAGTACCGGCTCTTCCAATACTTCATGAAACCATCCGAAATCTGTATTTCCACGTCACTATGTGGTTTGCGATGATTTTCGTACTTGGCGGTTCGGTGGTGTACAGTATTCGTTACCTCAGTACCGGTTCTGTTTACGACGATTTGCGCGCCGAACATATGGCCTCTGCCGGCATTCTGCTGGGCTTGCTGGGTATAACAACGGGAAGCGTTTGGGCTCGCTTTACCTGGGGTGGCTGGTGGGCAAACGATCCCAAACTAAACGGGGCGGCAATTTCCTTGTTAATCTATCTGGCATATGTAATTCTGCGCAGTAGTATGGATGAGGAGCAGAAAAGAGCACGGGTGGCAGCTGTTTATAACATTTTTGCGTTCGTTTTGCTAATCGTGTTTCTTATGGTTTATCCGCGTCTTAACCAGGTTGATAGTCTGCATCCCGGAAATGGAGGCAACCCTGCTTTCAGCTCTTACGACTTGGATAGTAATATGCGCTTGGTTTTTTATCCCGCTGTCGCGGGATGGATTATGATGGGTTTATGGATAGCAAATTTGTCCTACCGCATCGCGAAACTTCGATACGATAAGCTCATGTGGCAAAGTGAAAATAATTTGTTAATTGAGGAATGATGAAATACCTGCTTAGTTTTCTGTTTTTTTTGGTACAAGCTTGTTTTTCACTGCTTTCAGCAGGAAATGAAGTTGAGATGGCCACCGGAATGCGCTCAGAAGGGAAAATTTATGTTGTGGTTGCTGTGCTTTGCATTGTTTTTACCGGCATTGTTCTTTTTCTCGTCAGGTTGGAAAGAAGGGTTAATAAACTGGAAAAAGAAAAAACTGATTTATGAAACGTACTCACATAATTGGAATAGTCATAATTGCCCTCGCAATAGGGATGATACTTAGCACCTTTGCTGATTCCAGCACTTACGCTTCATTCAATGAGGCACTTGCAGAACCGCAAAAGGAATTTCATGTTGTTGGAGAACTAAATAAGGAAAAGGAACTTGAATACAATCCGGAAGAAAATGTAAACCGTTTCGCCTTCTATTTAGTCGATCGCGAAGGCACTGAGAAAAAGGTGGTATTCAATGGCACCAAACCGCAGGATTTTGAAAGATCCGAACAGGTTGTAATCACCGGTAAAATGAAGGATGAAGTTTTTATGGCCGATAAAATCCTGATGAAGTGTCCGAGCAAATACAATGATGGTTCATCCGAAATGCAGGAGTTCAATGCAGGACAGGATGCTACTACTTCGCTTTAAAAGCACTGAATTCAGGTATTATGGAGGTTGAATACATTGGGGAACATCTTTTTTGGGGTCAGGCAGGTCATCTTTTTACAGCTTTATCATTTGCTGCGGCTTTAATTGCTGCAGTGGCCTACTTCAAAGCGTTCTATTCCGGCGAAGCCGAAAAACAAAGTTGGATTAAACTTGGCAGAACTGCGTTTCTGACGCATACAGCAGCCGTTTTGGGAATTATAACGGTGCTTTTTATCATTCTCTTCAACCATTATTTTGAGTTTCAATACGTATGGCAGCACAGCAATACTGATATGCCCATGCGCTACATTCTTTCCTGCTTCTGGGAAGGGCAGGAGGGCAGTTTCTTATTGTGGACTTTCTGGAATGCCATCCTCTCCGTTATCCTGATGCGCTCTGCAAGAAACTGGGAAGCTTCCACAATGGCAATCGTTTCGCTTGTTCAGGTCTTCCTGGCTTCTATGCTTCTCGGAATCTATTTTGCCGGATATAAAATTGGTTCTGATCCCTTTATTCTGCTGCGGGAACATCCTGATTTTATGAATTTGCCATTCGTTAAATCTGCAACTTATCTGAGCAATCTCGACGGCCGGGGATTAAATCCATTGCTCCAGAATTACTGGATGACTATTCACCCGCCTACGCTTTTTCTTGGCTTCTCGGCTACTTTATTCCCATTTGCCTATGCACTCTCCGGAGTTTGGACAGGTCAGTATCGCGAGTGGATTAAGCCGGCATTACCCTGGACCTTTTTTGGAATCAGTATTCTTGGGACAGGAATTCTGATGGGCGGAGCCTGGGCTTATGAAGCATTGTCGTTTGGAGGATTTTGGGCATGGGATCCGGTCGAAAATGCTTCCTTGGTGCCCTGGTTGACTTTAGTTGCCGGAGGTCATATAATGCTCATCAATAAGAATAAGGGCGATTCTCTCGTGACTGCTTTCTTCATGGTGTTTATAACCTTTATCCTGATTCTTTATTCAACCTTTCTCACACGCAGTGGTGTCTTAGGCGAAACTTCGGTGCATGCTTTCACCGATTTAGGAATGAGCGGACAACTTCTTCTTTATCTGATGTTTTTCATCTGGCTGCCATCGGTATTGGCCATCGGAAGTAAGATTAAGAAAAGGTACTGGTTTGTTTTTTCAGTTGCTTTCACCGTTTTCAGCTTTATTTTTTTTAACAAGCTACTCATTGCCGCATTTCTGCTTGCAGCAGTGATTATTTCCCTCGTTAGCCTGAATAAGCGCACAACACAGAAAGGGGAAGAGGAACATGGAACTTCAAGAGAATTCTGGATGTTTGTTGGGTCTCTTGTGCTGCTGGTTTCCGCATTTCAGATAACATTCTCAACTTCTACTCCGGTAATAAATAAGATGCTCAGTGGGGGGCTCTCTTCTTTTTTCAAGAGCGTCCATGAATTCTGGAATGCTGATATCTTCGCCAAAATGGCCGAAGCTAAACTGGCTGCTCCGGCTGATCCAATTGGCCACTATAATTCCTGGCAGTTACCATTTGCAATTATTGTAGCTTTATTGATGGCTGTAGGTCAGTTTCTGTCGTATGGAAAAACCTCAGTTCCGAAATTCTTTTCCAGAATGGCTTTGTCCTTTTTTCTGGCAGTCGTTACAACAATCATCGCAGGACTTTTACTGGAAATATCAAGTTCATTATATCTTCTGATGATGTTCAGCGCATCGCTGGCGGTTTTTGCAAACACACATTACTGGCTTCGTATTCTGAAAGGTAAACTTCCAAAAGCAGGTGCTTCAATCGCGCATGTTGGCTTTGGGTTGGTACTCGTTGGTGCTTTGATTTCGGCAGGTAAAAAGGAGTTTATTTCCAAAAACAACACAGCAGTTAATTTGGGGGAAGATTTCCCGCGTGAAGAAAATATCCTTCTGTCAATTAACGATACTGTCCCGATGGGGCAGTATTTGGTGGCTTACCGGGGTGATTCGACACAGGGAATCCATATTTATTATAACATTGACTACTATACTAAAAACAGCGATGGCGGACTCCAGAAAGAATTCAGATTAAGTCCTCTGGTACAGCTAAACCCAAGAATGGGAAATGTAGCCGAACCTGCAACCAAACATTATCTGGGACGCGATATCTTTACGCATGTAACCTATGCTCCTCTTGAAAAAAAGAAATCCTCAGGAGATGGGTGGAAAGAATCAAATGACTTTAAAATGCGCGTTGGTGATACTGTTTTCACCAGTAATAGTCTGGTAATTCTTGAAGGCATTAATAAGGATATCGACAGAACACAATACGCTCAATTGCAAGCAAATGATATCGCAGTTGGTGCAGTTCTCAGGGTGATGAGTATTGATGGAAAATCAAGGGAAATTACACCGGTTTATGTAATTAGAAACAATACGGTTTTTAGTATTGATGCTACTGACCAGAAAAACGGAGTTCAGGCCGGATTTTTTCATATTGATCCATCCGCTGAGACATTCTCTATAAGACTTAGAGAGAAGGAGGATCCGGATAAGGAATTTATAATTCTCAAAGCGATCATTTTTCCGGGAATTAATATTCTTTGGATTGGTAGCATCCTTATGGCAATCGGAACTATGTTGGCTGTATTCGCTCGAATAAGAAGGAAATCGAAATTGGTTATCAATGAATCCTGAATGGGTTATTATCGGTTCAGGAAAGTTGGCTACGGCTCTGGTATCCCGTTTATTTGAGAACAACGAGCACAACATACATATCGTTGCCCGCAATGTGGCAGCCATTTCAGAACTGCAAGGTCGTTTTCCCGATTTGAAACAGTTGAGCTTCGAAAGTATTCCTGCCGGATCAATTTGCCTTTTGGCTGTGAGCGATTCAGCAATAGAATCTTGCGCATTGCGAATAAAATCTGATGATTGTATTAAAATACATTTTTCAGGAGCAACATCCATTCAGGTGCTTCAAGGGAATTCGGCTGTACTTTGGCCAATACACAGCTTTAGCATTCCTGAGGCTATAAATTGGAGTGAAATCACTCTGGTTGCAGAATCTTCAACTGATCCTGCTCACGAAAAACTATCCCGGCTTATAGAAATTCTGGGTGGCCCGGTGGCGTATTTGAATGAAAACCAACGACTTCAAATGCATATGCTGGCGGTTTTTGCGAATAACTTCACGAATCACTTATTCAGAATTGCTTTCGATTACTGTGAGCAACACAAACTGGATTTTGCATTGCTTCGGCATTTGATCCTTCAAAGCACTCAGGCGTTAAACAAATTTAAACCGGCCGAACTGCAAACCGGCCCTGCCATGCGTAACGATTTTGAAACAATGCAGCAGCATCAAGCGATTTTAAAAGACAACCGGGAAATGCTGAATTTGTATTTAATCATCTCTGAATCTATCAGAAATCATTATTCACACTGATAATTATCAGGTTTTTTCTTGAAACGGTCTGGTTATTGCTTCATGTGGCTCCCCCAAATCATACCTCATGAAACATTTCGCCTCAATAATACTATTCAGTTTTATTTTATTAAGTAATTCCTTGTTAGCACAGATGCAGGGAGTTTACACTGTTTCAGGGGTCGGTGCCGATTTCCCTTCCTTGCAACAGGCGCTAAATGCATTAGAAAGTCAGGGAATAGATGGTCCTGTTACGCTTAACATCAGAGCAGGAATTTACTCAACAAATTTTGCGATTCCGCCAGTGTCTGGTTCTTCAGAAGAAAATCAGATTATTATTCAATCTGAAGATATGGACTCATCTTCTGTTCGGTTTAATTACACCGCCAGCAGCTTTGCAGATGATTTTATCTTCAAGTTTAATGGTTGCAGCTGGGTTACTATCAAACATGTGACCTTGCAACCTTTGGGTCCGGGTGGTTTTAGCACGTATACCAGAGCAGTAGAATTTGCAAACGGCAGTCACAATAATTCACTTGAATTTATTCATTTTTTGGGGAGACCTTTTGTTAATGCGCTCACTGTATATTCGGCACAGGGTAATTATTGCGAAAACATACATATTCGAAACTGTCATTTCAAATATGGAGGTACAGCGGTAAGTATTAGAAACGATGGCGGTATTTCGATGCCGAATGCACCGGGACTAGAAGTTAGCAATTGTTATTTTGAAGATCAGAATTATTATGCAATCAGTGCAATAAATAATGATCAGTTCTTAATCAGTAACAATTTGGTAGTCAATCCGGAAGACGGGAACAACATTACAGCAATGTACTTTGGAAATGTAGATAAGGGTGGGGAAGTATCAGGGAATCAAATTTACATCAAAGGAACTCACGGAATTGAATTCAGTTATTGTTTCAACGATCCCGGTTACAGAACCCGAGTTTTTAATAATATGGTTTCACTACGTGCCGGAACCTATGGTTATGGAATTACAATTTCAGCTCCTGGTAATACTTCTGCTTCCAACCGAAGTATTTTACTGGCATACAATTCAGTTAACGTTTCCACAGGCGGTGAACAACAGGCCTTAAATATTTTCAGAATTGATTCTGTGAATATCGTGAACAATATTTTCGCTGTTTCGGGAGCTTACCCTGCAGTTTATTTTCAAGGTGGGATAAATGAAGCCAATTCCTTTACGAACAATTGTCTTTATGCTCCCGAAGGGTTTCTTGCAAGGAATCAGTTAACTGCGACGGATTATTCGGATTTTGAAAGTCTGATTTCAGACATGAATTTCGGACAATCTTGTCTTAATGAAGAGCCTCAGTTTTATGCAATTGATGATTTACATTCCGGTTCAACAGCATTATTAAATGCAGGCATTCCTGTCGAGGGAATTACATCTGACATTGATCAGGAATTAAGAAATTCCACCAATCCTTCCGTTGGAGCAGACGAAATTGATTCTTCGCCGCTAACAATCAATAACATCAACTCTAAAAAGGATGTTGAACTTCAAATATTTCCCCAGCCAGCTGGCTCGCGAATAAATCTGCGACTTGAAGGAAATGAAGGACGTTGTGAGTGGCAACTTTATGATATGTTGGGCAATCAAAAAATGAATGGAGCATTCAATGGGCCTGATTGCCAGATTTCAACAGAATTGATTGGTGCAGGAATTTACCTGCTAAAATTCAAAAGTGAATTACTAACTCGAATAGAGAAGATAATTATTAAGAAATAAATCTTACTTGGAATAAACCTGATACAAACCCCGTATTTGCGGGGTTTTTTATTTTCCAATTTTTTCCAGATTTTTTTGCGCCTCATTCAGCATTTCACGCTTTGTATCAATGGATGCTTTTGCTGATTGCTGTTCACCGGCATTTTTTTCAAGGTCCTGTTTTGCCTTGCTTATTTTATCCTCATAATTTCTTATGTCTTTTTGCAAATCCTCAGCGCGGTCAGCAAGTTTTTCAAGTACTCGCTCTGCATCTTTCAGAGCTTCCTGTTCTAATTTCACTTTTTCAGCTGCATGGTATTTTTGAATAACATAATTAAAATCAACCAACAGTGACTTGGCAGACTCAGAGGATGATCTATCAAATTCAGGATTCAGGAATGCTTGTCCCAGATCAAACCACACGTGCAAAATCAAGTCTTTTCCTGATGTTTTAATGGACGAATATAAATTAAAAGGCTCAGATGAAATTGATTTAAGCTTGCAGCCTTCAGCCATCATCTGCTCAGATCCCTTTTGGGATTTGAGTTTGCTGCCGCATTTATCCTTAACAAAATCTTCCCACAGATTCTCACCGGTTTTTAATTCTGTACTATTAATTTTCATTGTGTAAGCAGGCCTGTTTCCCAATATCATTTCCAGCTCTTTACTCTCAACTTCCG
>JAGQVC010000028.1 GCA_020438185.1 Bacteroidota bacterium | reverse complement strand
CCCCAAAATGGCACAACAAACTGTCGGAAGTCTGTTTGATTCGACAAAACTTGTAATTTTTCTCTGGAGAAAACGAAAGCCGATAATAATTGCTACCCTGGTGGCAATGGCGGCTTCTGTGATTTTTTCGTCGGAATATTTTATTCCGCCCCGATTTAAATCATCGGTAATTATGTTCCCAACCACCAACAGCTCTATTTCCAAATCGCTGCTGAGTGAAAATTCATTTGAAAAGTAAAATATCCTTCAGTTTGGTGAAGAAGAGCAGGTTGAACAAATGCTTCAAATCCTCAATTCTGATGAAATCAGGGAAAGAATAATTTCCAAATTTAATCTGATGGATCATTACCGCATCGACAAGGACGGCAGGTATCCAAAAACAGAATTGAACAGGAAATTTGAAGAAAACATCTCATTTAACCGCACTGAATATTTATCGGTACGAATTGATGTAATGGATGAAGATCCGAATCTGGCAGCCGACATGGCCAACGAAATCGCAATGCTTCTGGACACCGTTAAAACCCGTATGCAGCATGAACGGGCTCAACAGGCACTTGCCATTGTAGAAAAGGAATACCGTGATTTTCTAAAATACCTGAATGCCCGCGAGGACACCCTAAAAATGCTTCGCTCAAAAGGCGTTCTTGATTATGACAGTCAGGTTGAGCGTTTGAGCGAGGCTTATGGTAAAGCACTTCTTGCCGGCAACCAAAGCGTGATCCGCGCTATTGAAAATAACATGGATACACTTGCCGAATATGGTGGTATTTATACTTCCATTACGCAGGATATGGAGCACGACCGTGAAGCTCTTAGCCGCCTGAAAACGAAATACGAAGAATCGAAGGTGGATGCCAATGATAAAATACCGCACAAATTCGTGGTTAACGAGGCAAAGGCATCCGAAAAGAAATCTTACCCCGTTCGCTGGCTAATCGTTTTGGTGTCAACTCTGGCAACATTCCTTCTGTCTGTTGTGCTCGTTATAATTATCGAAAACATCAACCGAATCCGATCCAGGTTTGAATAGTTTACTGAAGCGGGTTAGCCCTTCCACTTTGTGGTTTGCAGGAATTCTGACCCTGTTTATAGGGTTGAATTCCTATTTGCTTACCGAGGAGTTTTACCTGCTTCCCATATTGCCGCTTGCCGTACTCATTCTTTTTTCAGCGCTTATTGCGCTGGATAAGCTCGTTTATTTCATCCTGTTTTTCACACCTTTCTCGCTAACCGTCGAATTCAGCGAGTTTGCAGCGCTCACATTACCTACCGAACCCTTGTTATTCGGAGTAATGCTGGTTTTCTTCTTCCGGCTTTTATTCGAAGGTGGATTTGACCGGAAAATAACCCGACATCCTGTAACGATTGTGATCATTTTCCAGCTTTTCTGGATGCTGTTAACATCGTTTACATCTACAATGCCGGTGGTTTCAATTAAGTACACGATTGCCCGGTTGTGGTTTGTGGTTGCGTTTTATTTTGTGGCAACACAGATATTCAGGAAAAAAGAAAACATACGTTTCTGGATCTGGCTTTTTACAGTTCCCTTAAGCATTGTAATCATTTATTCAATTGTTCAGTTTTTCCATTACAACATCGATAAGAATGCCTTGTATTGGGTAATGCAGCCATTTTTTAAAGATCATACCATTTATGGTGCTGTAATCGCCATGATGTTGCCTCTGATGTTTGTGTTTGCCTTCGAAAAATCGTACACGCCGCAAACACGGTTCACATCACTCATTTTCTTTTTCATTATTCTGGTTGGAATTGTTGTTTCCTATACGCGTGCAGCCTGGCTAAGCGTGCTCGGAGCATACGGCATTTACCTGATATACTTTTTTCGGGTTGATTGGAAAATTGTTTTTACCGGTGCACTCATCTCCTTAGCTGTTCTGGGTTTCTTCAGAGAAGACATTATGCAGAAAGTGGCGCAGAACAAACAAAGTTCATCCGAAGATTTACAGGAACACCTTCAATCGGTTTCGAATATTAAAAATGACGCCTCCAACCTGGAACGAATCAATCGCTGGAGCGCAGCCCTGCGCATGTTTCAGGCGAAGCCTGTGTTTGGATTCGGGCCGGGAACCTATCGTTTTAAATACGCTCCCTTTCAGCGCTCTTACGAGCTTACCTACGTAAGTACTAACGCAGGTACTTTAGGGAATGCGCACAGCGAATTTCTGGGACCTCTATCTGAATCAGGACTGTTTGGCAGCTTGTCTTATGCAGCCTTGCTAATTGCCACTATTATAACCGGTAACCGCGTTTATAAAACTGCACGGTCGCGACAGGTGCGGTTTGTTGCTATTGGCAGTCTGATTGGTTTATTCACCTATTTCCTGCACAGTTTCCTGAATAATTTCCTGGATCAGGACAAAGCTTCAGCACCATTCTGGTCGCTGATAGCGATAATTGTGGCACTTGATGTTTACCACAAAAACGCTGAAGATGACATCACGGCGAAGCCGGAAAACAGCATTACGGAAACAGAAAACCAACAGCCCTGACAAGGGCCCGAAGCAATTAAGGGCTGATTGAAAAAGTGCTCATCACGGCGCAGCCGGAAACAGAAACTAGCGAAAGCGGCAGGTAAGCAAGGCGATATCGTCGATGTAAGGCTGCTGCCCCTTAAAACTTACCAAATGCTCGATTAGCTGCTTGTTAAACTCTTCGGACGGCAATCCTGCATGCTCGTCCATAAAAGCAATAAGCTGAGTGGTACCAAAATCAGATCCGGTATCGTTTTCCTGTTCAACCAAACCGTCGGTATAGCAAAGCAAAAGCGCTTCGTGCGGAATTTTTTCATGCCCTACTTCTAATCTGAATAACTTTTCGAGCATACCCAAACCGGTTGTCCCCAGGCTTAGGTGTTTATTACCTTCGGTATGATGCAACACCGGCGGATTGTGACCTGCATTAACGTAAGTAAGCTCCCTGTTTGAGATTTTATAGGTCGCAATGAACATGGTTATGAACTTCTCGCCCTTGGCGCTTTGTACAACGCGGTCGTTTAACTGCACAACCAGTTCCGAAAGACTTTTCATGCCTGGCACCATTGCACGCAGGTATGCCTGAAAATTGGCCATCAAAATGGCGGCTGCAACACCCTTTCCCGAAACGTCGGCAACGCAAAACAAAATTTCATCCTCATTCAGATACATGAAATCATAGTAATCGCCACCAACCTGGCGCATGGGTTGGTAAAAAGCCGAGAAATCGAAAAACTCATCAAAAGGCAGCTGCGATGGAATTAGCATGTTCTGGACTTCGCGCGCCATTTCAAGCTCGCGGCGAAACATTTCGCGTTGCAGGTTATCCTTAAAAAGTCGCTTGTTTTCTATTGCTACCGCAATGATGTTGCAGATTGTCTGAACAAACTCAAAATCCTGGTTCCGTTCCGAAATCGTTTTCCGATCCAGATCTCCGATTAGTAAATAAGCCAAAGCCTGACTTTTATGCAAAACCGGAACAACCACATCAAAATTCTGAAGCTCAGGATGCTTTTCGGGAATAATCACCGTGATATCGGTAAAGTCGGCCAGGTCATTTTCCGGAAGAATATGTTCTGTTTCGTGCTTGGCATTCAGACAAATAGGCCATTTCCAGATTTCATCGAATGAGCAATACGCAAATTTTGAAAAGCCCAGCTGTTTTTCCAGAATGTATTCGCAAATGCTAAACAGATCTTTTGCCGGGTAATTCGAGTTTATAGCGCGGGTTACCTGCAGCAAAGCATAAATCTGCTTTCTGTAATGCTGATCGGACGTGCTCTTTAACTCATCGGTAACCATACGCAAACATAGTGAAGCCCGCTCAGCTTCTGAAAACGGCCTTAATTAAGTCAGGAATTCGTTTAATCATAGCCATTTCCTTCATTTTTTCCCGGGCTTCGCCCACGGGTGAGCCAAAATAAACCTTACCGCCCTCCAGTGATTTGGGCACGCCGCTTTGCGCATAAACAATGGCTTTACGACCTATAGTGAGGTCCTTTGAAACACCAACCTGACCCCAGAGAATAACTTCATCCTCAATAGTTGCAACTCCCGCAACACCAACCTGTGCAGCCATCAGCACGTGTTCTCCAACAACGGTATCGTGACCGATATGTATCTGGTTGTCGAATTTGGTTCCTTTTCCAATTACGGTATCGCCGCTAACACCTTTATCGATGGTGCAGCAAGCGCCAATTTCAACATCATCGGCAATAATTACCCTGCCGCAGCTTCTCATTTTGTCGAAACCTTCGGGACGGCGCTTAAAATAAAATGCATCGGCTCCAATCACTGTTCCTGCATGAATCACAACACGGTCTCCAATCACACTGTGATCATAAATCGTAACATTGGGATGAATGATGCAGTCTTTTCCGATTGTTACGTGATTACCAATAAAAACGCCGGGCTGAATAACCGTTCCTTCACCAATCCGGGCTTCTTTGCTAATCATATCGGCCGAAGGCCTGAATGGTCTGAATTTATTTACAAGCAAATTGTAATCTCTGAACGGATCGTCGCTGATCAGAATCCCTTTCCCTTCGGGGGCTTCAACATCGGTATTAATCAAAATGGTTGTTGCCGCCGAATTGAGGCATTTTTCATAGTATTTGGGATGATCTACAAAAGAAAGATCACCTTGCTCAACCTTGTGTATTTCATTGATTCCCAGAATCAAATGCTCAGGATCCCCTTTGAATTTTGCTCCCAGGATTGAAGCAAGCTCGCGCAGGCTTACAGGTTCATTCAGTTTCATGTTTCGGATAGATTGGCGAAAGGTAGTGTAAATTTGCGCGTACCATTATTCAGGAAACTTCGTTCAGATTAAATGCGGATTGCGGAAGCCATAGAAATTCTCGGACTTAAAAAGCCGGTTACTCACGCCGAGATAAAAACCCGCTATCGCAGGCTGGCTAAGGAATATCACCCCGACCGCTTTAAGCCGGGCGAACAAAGCGAAGGCATTTCAGATAATTTTATCCGCATTAAGGATGCAGCAGAACTCTTGCTTCGCAATGATGAAGCATACATAAATTCGTCGCGCGCCTATCGGGATCCGGAACCGGTTTTAAAAAGACCGGCTTACCGCAAACCGCCTCCACCGCCCGTTACAAAGCTCAGGTTTATCAGAGAACTCGATAATTTGGTGCGGTTTATCCGAATGATTTTCGGAATTAAAAAGAAAGACCCTGATATTAACTTCAGTTTCCAGCCGGGCGCATGGCTTGGCAGGTACTACGAATTACTTTTCGAGCGACAATTTAGCAGCGAAATTAAACTGCATGGATTTGCCTTTGCAATCTGGCGGTTCTTCAGAATAGTCAGCGGAGCGTTGTTTTTGATTGCGGGATTCTTACTGATGAGCATCGCCGGAATGGTAATCGCTGCATTAATTTTTCCACCCCTGATTGTATTTCTGGGTATTTATCACATTTATTGTGAAATGCTCGATCAGCGGGCAAAAACGCTCAACAAACAGGTCAGGAAAAACGACCGCGATGCCTGGTTCAATGCCAGAAGGCAATTTTTGCATGTGCGAACTATTCCTGTTTTTGCGCTGCTAATTCTGGGCAGTTCTCTCGTAAGAATTTCCCGCGATGCATCGTGGTATTTTAACACCTTAAGCATTATTTTCTGCTTGCCAGTTCTAATTCTCGCTTTCAGCGTGATGTACGAGTGGATTCACTATTACCGGAGCCGCAAGGCATCCTGAATTACTGATTCTGTAAATCGAACCACTGTCGGCGGCGGTTCACTTTTAAATCCTGCAGCATGCTTGATTTAACACGGATGGTAAAGTTGTAACTCTGCCTGAAACCAAACGGAATCCAGTTGAAGTGCATTTCCCAGCAATGCAGGTCCCTGAAAATATCTACGGTGCTGAACGAGAACTGCTTCTGACTGAAATCGTAACCGGTGCTGAGAGCGATTTTCCATTTTTCAGTCAGATTGATATCGCCGCTCAGATTTAGAACCTGATTGTTCTGAATTTCGTCCTGAAGGTATCTCCGGCTCAACACGAAACTGGCATTGAATGACCAGGGCACAGTAAAATCCACGTAATCGCCCGGGTTGTTCATCAGCTCATTTCTTTCGGCATCACTGCCGGATGAAGACTTTAGTTTTTCCTTTTTACCCGAGGCTAGTACAGTAGTTAAGGCGAGGTTTGCAGAAACCGGCCGGAGGAGTTTCCCTGTTTCGTTAACCTGAAAGCGGTTTACTCGCAAACCGCTGGCGGTATCAATTGCATAAAAATCATAGGAACTGGAATACACCACATCCAGCTTTTTAAACAATTTGGTCCGGGCGCTAACCGACAAAGGTTGCCAGTTTAGTGAGTCGGCTGCTATATTATAGGCTGTTCCGAAATTAAAAGCATCCAGAATACTTATTTTACTCATACCGGAACCGGTCGTATCCCGCGATGAGCGGAATTTACCTTCGATATTGTTGTTTATGTTAATGCCAAAAGTTCCCTGCCGCCCAACAGCAGGCTGACCGTATATGCCGATATCATACGGTGAATAATATCCCGGACCTCCGTCGGCGCCATAGAATCCGTAAATTCTGGAACTGAAATCAGGTTGATAACGATAGTTAATCTGCGGGGTCATTACGTTGCGAATGGTATTTTTCCCAAGTTTGAGAAAACTGTAAACCCTTGTGGATAAGGAGGCACTTGCATTCCACTCGTTGGTAGTCCGCACTCCCTTTATGGTGTCGGTTACAACAATGCCAAGTGTTTCATCGAAATACTTTTCGATACTCGAAAAATAAATCCGGTTGGTATAGTTGAATGCCGGTGTGACCGTGAAATATTTCAGTACCTGAAAGGAAGTCTGCACCGGAACCGACTGCATGATTCCGTTGTTGAACTTATTTGTCCAGCCGGGTCTGCCATACAGTGAATCGGCCAGTGAAATCGTATTTCGCGACTGCAATGTGTAAGTCACACCTATTTTCTCGAACCATTTTTGGGCACCCACTGCTTCCTTTCTTTTAAGCGGATAAATACGGTTCATGTTGAACTGCATTTCGGGCGCCGAAACCGTGATTACCTTGGTTGAAGTATTCTGGCTGTGTCCGGCGCTAACAACCATGTTAAACGGCGTATTCGCAAAAGTTTTAGAGTACGAAATACTCGATTGAAAGGTATTGGAAACAATGTTATTGGCATTGAATGAATTTAGCGCATTGTAGTTACTCGAGCCGGCCTGAACGCTGGCAGAAAAACGCGAATTGGGTCTCGCTTTCGGGTCCTGATTGTGTCGCCAGGTAATGAAAAAGTCTTTGTTTATGGCCGATCCGAGAAGTTCAGGATCTCCCTGAAGAATTTTGGAATAGCGCATGTCAAAACTACCGTTGTAGTGATAGCGGTAGTTGTAATTTGTACCACCCGAAAGCCCCCAGCTGCCTCTCGAATAGATGGTTCCCCGCAGCGAAGCGTCCACGTAATCGTTTATTCCGAAATAATATCCGCCTTCCTGCAGAAAAAATCCCAATCCGGGTGACTCCCCGTAAGTTGGAAATATAATTCCTGAACTTCGGGTAGATGTATTTGGAAAAATTCCGAAAGGAACTGCAAGCGGTGTTGGCACGTCCTCAATCACAAGATTGGCTGGCCCCGAAACAATCTTATCCTTCGGAATTACCTTGATTTTACTGGCATTGATATAAAAGTGAGGATGATCAGGCAGGTTGCAGGTGGTGTATTTGCCATTTTTAACAAAAAACTCATCTTTTTCATTCTTTTTAACCTGGTCGCCGTGCAGGTATCCTTCCCCCTGTCGGGTGAAAACAGATGAAATGCGTCCTTTTTTCGTCTTGAAATTATAATCCATGGCAAGCGCATCAAAGGTTTGGGCACCTTCAGAAAATACGGGTTTTCCTATTAGTTTGCCGCTCGAATCAGGTCTGCCTTCGGCATGAACAATATTCGTATTCCAGTCAATTTCAATGTATTCAGCCTTCAGCTGGATTTGCTCATACTTAACATCAGCCTCGCCGTAGAGGTAAATTTTCTTCTCTTTCAGAGCGAAGCGCATAGAATCTCTGGCCTTGTACTCTACTTTGCTGTCGAGCGCATCGGGCGAAGGAAGCAGAAGTGCCTTAATGGTTGAATCGGAGCTTAAAGAATCGGGCGCCGCCGGCAATGTATCTGCAGCCGATACGTTGATATTCTGAGCATTCAGGATTCCTGCCCTCAGCAATAGCAATGTGAATAAAGCTGTTGTTAAGTGTTTAAAGGTCACCCCTGAATACTGATAAAGTCGCGATTAGTTTTGTAAAGTCCGTTTGAAACGTTTGCAAAACTAAGTTATTTCCCTGCATTCATTTCGGAATGCCTGAAGATTGAGATATGAAACCGGCCAATAAATATGCTGTAATCATTACCGGAGCGCTGTTGACGCTGTTTGTGCTCATGCTTGTTTTTCTTCCCGAAACTCAGGCAGGCGCGCCTCATCATTCCTCGCAAGGATTAAAAACCGTGGTTATCGATGCCGGTCATGGCGGACACGATGCCGGTTGTTTGGGTTCGAGTGCGTACGAAAAACATGTTGCTCTGGCAATTTCACTCAAGCTGGGTAAGCTTATCGAAGAAAAATTTCCGGATGTGAAAGTTATTTACACCAGAAAAACGGATGTGTTTGTGGAACTCTACCGGCGTGCACAAATAGCCAATGAAAACAAGGCCGATTTATTCATCTGCATACACTGCAACAGCGGTCCCAAAACAGCATTCGGTGCCGAAACCTATGTAATGGGTTTGCATAAAAGTCAGGACAACCTGAATGTGGCGAAGCGCGAAAATGCGGTTATCCTTCAAGAAGATAATTACGAAAAACAATACGATGGCTTCGACCCGAACAGTCCTGAAGCAAACATAATTTTCTCCCTGTATCAGAATGCGTTTCTGGATCAGAGCCTCTATTTCGCGGGCGAAATTCAGGAAGAGCTCACCGGTTTTTCGAAACGACATAACCGCGGTGTTAAACAAGCGGGATTTCTTGTGCTATTCAAAACAACCATGCCTTCGGTGCTCATCGAAACAGGCTTTTTAACTAATCTGGAAGAGGAAAAATACCTGAAAACCGAAGATGGACAGAAATCAATTTCAGAATCTGTTTTTCGAGCCTTTACGAATTACAAAAAATGGATCGACGGCGCAGCCGTTAAGCTTGAACAAACCGGTCCGGTTATAAAACAGGAAGAAAAGCCTGTCGTACAACTGGAAGCCTCAATCGCCGAAAAACCCGATGTAACGGTTTACCGTGTACAGATTTTCAGCTCCGGAATTAAATATCCTTCCGGCCATCCGGTTTTTAAGGAAAGAAAGGACATCTGGATGTATTCGGCGGGCGGATTGTGGAAATACACAGCCGGAGCTTTTGAGAAAATGGAAGATGCCGTTAATTTGCAGGCTGATTTAAAAGCACAGGGTTTCAGTGATGCATTTGTGGTAGCGTTCCGGAATGGCGAACGCATCAGCATTAAAGATGCAAGAGCTTACCAACCCTAAAACCTGACCCGAAAATGACGATATCACGTGAAATACGCGTTGGAATACTAGTAACTGTAGGAATTGCTGTCCTTTATATTGGACTTAATTTCCTGAAAGGAAAAAACATTTTTTCATCAAGTAAAGCCTACTACGCTGTCTTTTCGGATGTTGATCAGCTCATGGTTTCGGCTCCTGTTCAGGTAAATGGATACAAAGTGGGCATTGTTGATGAAGTTCGCTTTATCTCTGAAAATTCCAGCAATTTGCTGGTGAAATTTCTGATTACCGAAGACAATCTTAGCATTCCGGACGATACTGAAGCTCATATTGTAAGTGACCTGTTGGGTACCAGAACGCTTGATTTGCAGCTAGGCCTGTCGGCCCGAAGGGCAAAACCCGGCGACACACTAATTTCGGTAATAGACCGCGGCATAACCGACGAAATTAAAAGTGCTCTGATGCCGCTGAAGGTAAAAATTGAAAATCTGGCCGGTTCGGTTGATACCGTGCTAACCGGATTGAATAACGTTTTTAATACAAAAACTCAGAATGGCCTTGTAAATAGCTTCGAAAGCGTGAACTCTTCCATTCTTCGTTTTGAGCATACGGTAACTGAATTCGACTTGCTGGTAACCAGTGAACGCAGCAAACTTTCCAGGATTTTCACCAACGTGGAA
>JAGQVC010000297.1 GCA_020438185.1 Bacteroidota bacterium | reverse complement strand
CTCGATTCGGAAGCGGTTATGGTCAGGTTCCTTAATTTAATGGCTGCAGAGCCTGATATTGCCAAGCTTCCCGTTATGATTGATTCTTCCAAATGGGAAGTAATTGAAGCCGGGCTAAAATGTGTTCAGGGTAAATCAATCGTGAATTCGATTTCACTTAAAGAAGGTGAAGAAGAGTTTATTAGAAAGGCAAAATTGGTTAGACGATATGGCGCTGCAGTTGTTGTGATGGCTTTTGACGAAAAAGGGCAGGCAGATTCATTTGAAAGGCGCATTCAGATTTGTGAAAGAGCATATCGGATTCTCACTGAACTCGTCCATTTTCACCCCGAAGACATCATTTTCGATCCGAATATTTTAACGGTTGCAACTGGAATAGAAGAACATAATAATTATGCTGTAGATTTCATCAACGCTACGCGTTGGATAAAGGAAAACCTTCACGGATCGCGCGTTAGCGGAGGGGTTTCTAATATTTCATTCTCATTCAGGGGAAATGACCGCGTTCGTGAAGCAATGCACTCCGCATTTCTTTACCATGCCATTAGGGCCGGATTGGATATGGGCATAGTTAACGCCGGTCAGCTTGAGGTTTATGAAGAAATTCCAAAAGATTTGCTGGAACTTGTGGAAGATGTCCTGTTGAACAGAAGACCGGATTCAACTGAGCGCCTCGTGGAGTTTGCCGAAAAAATAAAATCCACCGGAAAGGTTCTGGAAAAAGATGAAGAATGGAGAAAGATGCCGGTTCAGCAACGTCTTTCGCATGCTTTAATCAAAGGTATTGTTGACTACATCGAAATCGATACCGAGGAGTGCCGGTTGCTATATGACAGACCATTGCAAGTTATAGAAGGTCCACTTATGGATGGGATGAACATTGTGGGTGACCTTTTTGGTAGTGGTAAAATGTTTCTGCCTCAGGTTGTCAAATCGGCTCGGGTTATGAAGAAAGCTGTTGCCTGGCTGCTACCATACATTGAAGCTGAAAAATCTGAAGGAGGTAGCGGAACAAATGGTAAAATTCTCATGGCTACAGTGAAAGGGGACGTCCATGATATTGGAAAAAATATAGTTGGTGTTGTTCTCGGATGCAATAATTACGAAGTTGTGGATTTAGGGGTTATGGTACCCTACCAGACGATTTTGGACAAGGCAGAAGAAATTGGGGCGGATATTATTGGCCTAAGCGGCCTGATAACCCCTTCGCTGGATGAAATGGTGACTGTAGCGCGTGAAATGGAAGCCAGAAAGATGAATACTCCGCTTTTAATAGGCGGAGCAACTACTTCAAGAACTCATACCGCTGTTAAAATTGCTCCTGTTTATTCAGGGCCTGTAGTTCATGTTTTGGATGCATCCCGTTCAGTGCCGGTTGCCGGTTCTTTATTAAGTCCTGATCAAAAGGGTGACTTCCTGGCGAAGCTTGGAATTGAATACGAAACTATCAGGAATCAATACGCTGCTAAGTCTGTAACCAAAGAGTTCTTAAGCATAAAGGATTCTCGTAAAAACTCACTAAATCTTCAATTTAATCCGGCGAATACTTATAAACCTGTTCAATCAGGTATTACTGTTTTTGCAGATTATAATCTGGCTGAGCTTGCCGCGTATATTGATTGGACTCCATTTTTCTCAACATGGGAATTGCATGGAAAGTATCCCGCAATACTTAGCGATGAGATAGTTGGTCAGGAAGCCTCCAGGCTTCATCAGGATGCATTAAATATGCTTCAAAGGATAATTGATGAAAAATGGTTGCGTGCATCAGGTGTTATTGGGTTGTGGCCTGCCGCTTCCCGTGGAGATGATATTGTGATATTCTCCTGCGATGAACGCCGGGAAGTGAAGGCTATTTTACATCATTTGCGGCAGCAAAATAAAAAAGTGGCCGGGCAGGCAAATTACTGTTTAAGTGACTTTATTGCACCCGAAAATTTAGGCGTTGATGACTACATTGGAGGTTTTGCGGTTACAGCCGGCATTGGCATAGAGGAACATATAGAGCGCTTTGAAAAAGCACATGATGATTACAATGCAATTTTGCTTAAATCTTTGGCAGACCGACTGGCAGAAGCTTTTGCCGAGCGACTGCATCAGAGGGTCAGGACCGAATTCTGGGCATATTCGAATGAAGAAAATATCAGTAAGGAAGAACTCATTTCTGAAAAATACCAGGGCATCAGACCTGCCCCGGGATACCCCGCGTGTCCTGACCATACTGAAAAACAAACACTGTTCGAATTGCTTGATGCAGAGAAGAATACTGGCATAAAACTAACCGAAAGCTTTGCTATGTATCCGACTGCAGCTGTGAGTGGCTGGTATTTTTCTCATCCCGAAAGCAAATATTTTGGATTGGGGAAAATTCAAAAAGATCAGGTTGAAGATTACGCAGCCCGCAAAGCAATGGATATTGAGATTGCTGAAAGGTGGTTAAGTCCGGTTCTGGCTTATGATGCAGTAAGATCAGCCGAAAAGGTTTAGCACGTGATTCAATTCGAAAGTGCTGCTTGAATTTTGGCATACGCTTTGAAATGCGTTTGAAAAATCGAACGCTTATGAAGACCTTTTATACTTCTGTATTTGCGATACTGATTCTCGCAAACCAGGCCATTTCACAGGTAGTAGTTCAACAACAAACAGTAACTACCACTTATCAGCAATCAGTTCCAGGTTTTCAGATGCAA
>JAGQVC010000296.1 GCA_020438185.1 Bacteroidota bacterium | reverse complement strand
CAAAATCAAGTTATGGAGCCAACCAATATTAAAGATCCGGAGTACTTTCATAAGGTGGTGGACTGCCAGTACGCCTGTCCGGCTCACACACCGGTGCCTGAGTATATACGTTTGATTGCGCAGGGAAAATATGCCGAAGCATATATGATTAACTGGGATTCCAATGTGTTTCCCGGCGTTTTGGGCCGCACCTGCGATCGTCCCTGCGAACCCGCCTGCCGCCGTGGCAGAGTAGAGGAGGAGCCGGTTGCGATTTGCCGTTTGAAGCGCGTTGCGGCCGATAACAAGGGCGATATTCAGAATATGATGCCCAAAGGTCCCTTTAAGCCGAACGGGAAAAAAATTGCGCTGATTGGCGCCGGACCGGCTTCCTTAACGGTTAGCCGTGATTTGGCACCACTGGGTTACGAAATTCATTTATACGACGAGCAAAAACTTGGCGGAGGCTTTATGCGCAGCCAGATTCCGGCATTCAGACTTCCGGAAACGGTTTTGAATGAGGAGGTGAATTATATACTCGATTTAGGAATTCACACACATTTTAATCAGTATGTAAGCAGTTTAAAAGAGCTGCTTTCGCAGGATTATGATGCTGTTTTTGTTGGAAGCGGAGCTCCGAAGGGTCGCGATTTGCCAGATTTACCGGGCCGCAAGGAAGGTGACGACAATATTCATATTGGAATTAACTGGTTGGCCAGTGTGGCTTTTGAGCATACAAATAAAATTGGTAAAAAGGTAATTGTACTTGGTGGCGGTAATACTGCAATGGATTGTTGCCGTACTGCACGCCGTCTCGGCGGAGAAGAGGTTAAAGTGGTGGTAAGAAGCCCGTTTGCAGACATGAAGGCTTCGCCCTGGGAGAAGGAAGATGCTCAGCATGAAGATATTCCGATTATTGATAACCATGTGCCTAAATCATTTGTAATTGAACAAGGCAGATTGGTTGGAATGACTTTCGAAAAAGTAACTGCTGTAGTTGAAAATGGCCGCAGAAAGCTGGTACCAACCGGCGAACCGGATGTTTTTATTGAAGCAGATGATGTTCTTGTGGCAATCGGGCAGGAAAATTCATTCCCCTGGCTTGAAAGAGACCTCGGGCTGGAGTTTGACCAGTGGAATATGCCGGTTGTAGATGAACTTACTTTTCAGTCAACTTTACCTAAGGTTTTCTTCGGCGGTGACGCCGCATTTGGACCTAAAAACGTAATTACCGCCGTGGCACACGGACATCAGGCTGCCATTTCAATGGACCTGTTTTGCCGGGGCGAATCGCTGCTCAATCGTCCGGCGCCATTCGTAAACCTGCACAGCCAGAAAATGGGATTGCACGAGTGGGCTTACGAAAGTGAAGTGGTAACCGATCTTCGCTACGCAGTAGCACAAGCCGATAAAAAAGAAACCCTGAGCAGCCGCAAGCTGGAAGTGGAACTTGGTTTTACACAGCTCGAAGGTTATAAGGAAGCGCAGCGCTGCCTCAACTGCGATGTGCAGACTGTTTTTACCGAGAATAAATGCATAGAATGCGATGCCTGCATGGATATTTGTCCGACTTCCTGCATCACTTTTACCGACAATGCAACCGAAAATGAATTACGTGCACATATTAAGGTGCCTGCTCTCAATTTAGATCAGGAACTTTACGTGTCTGATTCACTCAAGACCGGTAAAATCATGGTGAAGGATGAAAATGTTTGTCTGCATTGCGGACTTTGCGCAGAGCGCTGTCCGACTGCTGCCTGGGACATGCAGAAATTCTTCTATAACGTTACAAAAGCCCATACAGGATGTCTGTAAATCAACCTAAAATCAACGATTTTGTAATTCGCTTTGCCAATGTAAACGGTACCGGATCGGCCAGTGCCAATTTCCTTTTTTGCAAATCGATTTTCCGGATGGGAATTCCGGTTTCACCTAAGAATATTTTCCCTTCAAACATTCAGGGATTGCCCACCTGGTATGAGGTACGCGTGAGTGAAAAAGGCTATTTAGGTCGTCGCGAAGGCATCGATATCATGGTTTGTGTGAATCCGCAAAGCATGGCCGAAGATGTAAAATCGGTGCGCCCGGGCGGGTATTTTTTGTTCGATAATACCAAACCGCTCAATCCGGATTATCTGCGCAGCGATATTCATTATATTGGAATTCCGCTGATGGAAATGTGCAACAACACGTTTAGCGATCCGCGGCAGCGCCAGTTATTTAAAAATATCATTTATGTAGGTGCGCTTTCGGCCCTGTTGAATATCGATTTTGAGGTGTTCGAAGGACTTCTGGCTGAGCAGTTTAAAGGCAAGGAAAAGCTTATTCCAACCAATATTCAGGCGCTTAAAATGGGCGTTGATTACGTGGCTCAACATTTCAGCTATCCGCTGGATATTCGGGTTGAAAAACGCAACCTCACCGGTGATTCAATCATGGTTGACGGCAATTCGGCCTGCGGGCTGGGAGCCGTTTATGCCGGCGCCACAGTAGCTGCCTGGTACCCGATTACACCTTCAACTTCGGTAGTAGAAGCGTTTATGGATTATAGCGATGATTACCGGGAAAATGAAGACGGCACCAGAAACGTAGCCATCATTCAGGCTGAAGATGAGCTTGCCGCCATCGGAATGGTGATTGGTGCCGGCTGGAATGGTGCGCGTTCATTTACTGCCACCAGCGGGCCGGGCTTATCGCTTATGAACGAGTTTTTGGGGC
>JAGQVC010000295.1 GCA_020438185.1 Bacteroidota bacterium | reverse complement strand
GTGATTAATGAATGAACGCTGGTTTTGCCAAAAGCCATTCTCAGCGTGCCTGATTCAAGTTTTTGATAATCCTCGCTTTCTGCGCGATAATTACAGATGTTTAATAAATCCGGAAACTCCTCAAACAAAGAAGCTACCGCATAGTGCGAACCTACTCTTGATAAGGTTAACCGGGATGGCTGAACGTATTTCCGGTGAATAATTGCTCCATTTTGTAATTCAGGTAAATTTGAAGGAGCTTCTTTTAATTTACTAAGAAAATCTTTTTCGAGTACAATGGAGCTTTCGCTTTCTGCAAGCTGAATTGCACGATCTGCATATTGGAGAATCTGCGTAGTTTCTATCCCGGAAATTTCATCAAAAAACCATCCGCAACTGGTATACATCAACAAGGCATGCCGTTGCATCTCGAACATGCGAATTACTTTGGTTTTGTGTCCATTTTCCGGAACACTGCCGCACCATTTTAAAAGGAATGCGTCAACAGAAGCTTCGGAACGGTCATTAATAACCGAGATAAAATCGTTACGCGCCTCCCAGGGCGACTTTACATACCGGGATATTTCCTTTTCAAAAACCGAAATCAGATTATTTCTCAAGCCATCAAGTGCATCGCGTAATGGTGCACGCCATTTCTGATGCCAGCCCGGATTCATGCCCGAACAACAGCCACAGTCCGCGCGCCAGCGCTCAACACCATGCACACAACTCCAGGAACTGTTATCAAATATTTCGACAAACTCAGTTGCCGGAAATTTTTCAAGGAAATAAGCGTAATTAATTAATTCAGCCTGCGAATTATGCTCAATCACATCCAGACAATAGGCAAGAGCCATATCGCCGTGGCGGTGATGGTGCCCGTAACTTTCGCCGTCTGTTGCTACGTGGATTAGATGATCAAATCCGGGATCTCCTGTTTCAGTAAGGCGCCTCGCGAACTCCTTACCATTGTCGAGCAAGCCCTTAAAAGCAATATCCTGTGAAATATTTCCATCGTAAAAAAACAAACAGATGGTTTTTCCATTTTTCAGTTTGCACAAATAGGGTTTACGTGTGTCTATCTTTTCTCCCGAAACATCAGTCCTGCTGCCGTCGGCATGAATAACAGCCGATGCCTGCCGTGGAGCCAGAATCGTGAATGCGATACCATTTTCTGACAGCACCTCAAGTGTTTCCAGATCAACAGCAGTTTCGGCAAGCCACATTCCTTCGGGCTTTCGCCCGAAGCGCATTTCAAAATCATTAATTCCCCATTTTACCTGAGTTTCCTTATCGCGCCTGTTAGCCAGAGGCATAATGATGTGGTTGTACACCTGCGCTATCGCATTGCCATGTCCGCCAAACAGCTTCCTGCTGTTTTCATCGGCCGTGATAACGGCCCGATAAGCGTCCGGAGCATAAATCTCCATCCATTGCAAAAGCGTTGGGCCAAAATTGAAACTGATGCGTTCGTAGTTATTGACAATATTAATAATCGTGTCGTCTGTGTCCAGAATCCTGGAAAACCCATTCGGACCATAACATTCGTGCGTAATTCGCTCGTTCCAGTCGTGGTAAGGATAAGCCGAATCCTGTTGCTCAATAACTTCCAGCCAGGCATTTTCGCGGGGTGGTTGATAAAAGTGACCGTGAATACAAATGTATTTGCCCATGACCTGTTAACCGGTTTCAGATTTTATAAGGAGGGCAAGTATAAAAAATTTATTGTCATATCTACACTCAGAGTTGTGAACACGGCAACAGATGCGTCTTACAGGAATTGTTCGATTGCTAATAAAGTCAGATAACGGGTGAACATGAGGATTAAAAATTTATCTTTGCAAACCCGCTTAGTATCAGATTTATAAAAATTCAACACCTCCGGTGTGGATAAATAAAGATGTTTTGAAGCGTTGAATTGTTAGATTTGCGTTGAATCATAAACTGGCAGCCTATGAACGAATATCCTGAGGAAAATGAAAACAATGATTTGGCTGTCAAACGATTTGAGCAGATGCTTCGCGATAACGATGAGTATTTTTTCGACCGCGACGATTTGGAACAAATTGTTGAGCATTACATACTTGGCAACCATCACAATAAAGCTCTTAAGGCAATAAGTTTTGCAACGGGCCAGTACCCCGGCAGTACCTATTTCCTGTTGAGAAAGTCGCAGTTGCTTTCGGCCGAAGGCCGGTATAAGGAAGCACTGGACCTACTTGACGAAGTTGAAATTTTTGAGCCCGGAAACCCCGAAATTGCTATTACCCGAGGGGGAATTTATTCCATGCTCAGTCTTCCTGAAAAATCAATCGAAGCATATAAAAATGCCTTGCGGATTGACCGTACTTTCGAGGAAATCTATTTGTTTATTGCATTCGAATTCGAAAACCAGGGCAAATACGGAAAGGCAGCCCGCTACCTGAAGCGCTGTCTGAAATTGAATCCGGAAAACGAATCGGCCATTTTTGAAATGTCTTTCTGCTTTGAAGCTGCCCATAAACTCGATGCCGGAATCCGGTATTTTAACGAGTTTCTGGACGAGAATGCCTATTCCAAAGCAGCCTGGTACGTGATGGGTCAGTTACTTAGTAAAAAGCAGGAATACAAAAAAGCTGTTACGGCATTTGATTTTGCTACCGTAATTGATGAAGAATTCGGAGCAGCCTGGTTTAACAAGGCTAATAGCCTGGCCGCCATGGAAAGCTACGAAGAGGCGATTAAAT
>JAGQVC010000294.1 GCA_020438185.1 Bacteroidota bacterium | reverse complement strand
ATTACAAGCGCCTCACGCAGAAAAACGGAGGTAAAAAAGATGATGAAACGGAAATCGAAAAGTCCAATATCATTATGGTTGGTGAAACCGGAACCGGTAAAACTTTACTTGCCAAGAGCATTTCGAGAATATTAAATGTGCCGTTTTGCATTGCTGATGCTACGGTTATTACAGAAGCCGGATACGTGGGCGAGGATGTTGAAAGCATTCTGGCCCGCCTGCTCCAGGCTGCCGATTACAATGTGGATGCTGCTCAGCGCGGAATTGTATTTATTGATGAAGTAGATAAAATCGCCCGCAAAAGTGATAATCCATCCATTACCCGCGATGTTTCAGGCGAAGGTGTTCAGCAGGGTTTGCTTAAGCTGCTCGAAGGTTCGGTAGTTAATGTTCCGCCTTACGGCGGAAGAAAACACCCCGAGCAAAAAATGATTGCTGTTGACACACGAAACATCCTGTTCATTTGTGGCGGAGCTTTCGACGGCATTGAAAAGAAAATTGCCCGCCGTGTGCAGAAACAGACTATCGGGTATTCAGCTTATGAGGACAATGACCGCCTTGACAAGGATAACTTGTTGAAGTACATCACACCTCAGGATTTGAAAAGCTATGGATTGATTCCGGAACTCATTGGCCGTCTGCCGGTACTTACGCATCTCGATCCGCTGGATGCAGATGCCTTGAAGCGCATTCTGACTGAACCCAAAAATGCACTTATCAAGCAATACAACAAGCTGTTTCAGATGGATCAGGTGGAACTTGATTTTGAAGAAGGAGCGCTTGATTTTATCGTTAGCAAGGCGATTGAATACAAACTGGGCGCCCGCGGTCTTCGTTCTATCTGCGAAGGAATCATGACAGACTTGATGTTTGAAATTCCATCAGACTCAAAAACGAAGAAATTTACCGTAACGGCCGCTTATGCTTCTGAGAAGTTTAGCAAGCTTAAACTGTCATTGCTGAAAGCAGCCTGATTACTTGCCACAATTGCAACCCGGAGAAATTAACAATTCCGTATCGGGCAACAAAAGAAGAATATCCTCACGTTCGGAGTCGGTGAGTAAAATAGCACGCATATCGAGCCACTTGAGAGTGGTAAGGTCGCTAATGCTTTCGGGTAACTGGGAAACTTCGTTTCCCCAAATTTGAAGGAACTCCAGTTTTCGCAGGTTGCCGATTTCGTAAGGTAATTTTGAAATGTTGTTTTTACCCAAATCCAGGTAACGCAATTCCTTTAAATCTCCGATTGATTTATTGAGTGAATCGAGTTTGTTTCTGCTTAAACGCAGGATTTCCAGTTTTTCCAGCCGACCGAGATCATCCGGCAAAGCCGAAATTTTATTTGAACCCAAATCAAGCTCACGCAGGTTTGGAAACAGATAAACTTCAGGAGGAATGCTTCTCAGTCGCTTTCGTCGCAGGCTCAGTCGGGTTACCGAATCTGGTTGAGCCAATGCTTCTTTGAGACTGCTGAACAGTTTTCCTTCCAGCTGGTAATCAGGCTGGGCAATACTTCCTGCGGAGCAGCACAGCGTGAAAAGCAACAAAACCAGAAAAAACCTATTCATATATATATGTATTCAGCAATTCATCCGCCGCCAGGCGATCGAGACCAAGCTGAGCTTTTAATTCTTCGATACTGTTAAAGCGGACTTCGTTGCGTATACGTTTATGTAACCTGATTTGGATACATTTATTATACAGGTCGCCACTCCAATTCAGAATGTTTACTTCGAGGCGACGCTCACCGGATTGAGTAACGGTTGGACGGGTTCCAATGTTCATCATTCCCTTTAGCGATTGCCCGTTGAAATGAACCGAAACGGCATAAACTCCATTTTGTGGAATTAGCTTATTGGGATCCGGAACCTGAATATTTGCAGTTGGGTAACCAATGGTTCGGCCCAGGCTGTCGCCATGAACAACATCGCCTTCCAGCGGATAAGTATAACCAAGAAACTGATTGGCAGTTTCGATATCGCCGTTGTGCAAGGCATTACGAATTTTGGTTGAAGATACAGCGACTTCATCCACATCCTGAGCAGGAATTTCCTCCACTTCAAATCCGGCCGAAAGGCCTGATAATTTTAAATTCTCGAAAGATCCTTCCCTGTTATGACCGAACTGGTGATCGTAACCGATTACGAGACTTCGGGTTCCAATACTTTCAACCAGCACGCGACTGATGAACTCATCGGAAGTCCAGGAGGAAAAATCTTTGGTAAAAGGAATAACAAGGACTGCATCAACTCCGGCCTTTTCAAGGTTGGCAATTCGCTCGTCAAGTGTGTTTAGCAACTCAACGGGTGCGTTCCCTTTTTGAAGAACCAGACGTGGATGAGGGTGAAACGTGATAACAACGGAGGTTCCGTTCTTTCGCCTTGCAGTTTCGATAAGTCGTTTAAGGATTGCCTGATGTCCCAGATGTACACCGTCGAATGTGCCGGTTGTTACAACCGGAAATGGCAGTTTGGGAAAATCCGGCAGGGAATGAAAAACTTGCAAAGCTGTAAGGAGAATGGGGCAAACGTACAGGATTTTAGGAGGATTTACAAATAATTCGATGTGCAGGAGGAATTTGAAAATCAACTTGAGCCAGGCTGGTGGCCGAAGGGACAAACAGGAGAAAAAAAACCACTAAAAAATTGAGTCGCAATTTAATTTCAGGCAGTTTATTTCTGCTTTACAGCAGGATGATTACTGAATCTGA
>JAGQVC010000293.1 GCA_020438185.1 Bacteroidota bacterium | reverse complement strand
TCCTATTTTACCCTTGTTGGGAACGGTAGGATTAATCCCCGGAACCTATTATATGAGAATTGTTGCGAGCAATTCATCGCAGCCCTGGGATAATCTGGGAACACTCGTTCGACTTACGATAGGAGCCCCCAATCCAAGTCCGCTTGACATTGATATCATTGATATCAACACCTTTCTTAGTTTGAACTTTGATGGTGACACAACCATATGTGTTGATGAAGCATTGTTTTTCCGGTTGGCGCCTTACAATCCAAATTCAACTTACCAGTGGGGCTTGAACAATGACCCGGATTTTTACGACGGAGCTCCTTATAATGGAATACTCTTTAATCAAGCCGGAGAATATGATATTTACGTGGTCGAAACCAATTATGGTTGTGTTGGTCCGGGTTCGGTTCCGGCACATGTAACGGTTAGAGATTTACCTTCGGCAACAGTGGTTGGGCCTTCGCTTGTTTGTGAAGGAGATACTGTTGAATATGATGTTCCGTTAAGTGAGAACACGTATTATGAGTGGGGAATTAATCCAGGTTCAATCGTGGATTCGTCGAGTAATGTGGCCCAACTCTACTTTACTCAGCCGGGAACAACTGTTATATTCATGTCAACTGTTAATGAATGCGGCAACAGAAATTCAACAAGGAATATTACTGTTCGTCCATTGCCTGATGTAATAGCAAGCAACGATACAATTATCTGCGCTCAGGAAACCGTTCAACTGAGCACGCCAGAGGGGAATAATTATATGTATTACTGGTCAGAGGACGGAGATGTATTTTCGCAGCAGCAACAAGTTGAAGTAACGCCTGACAGTACGACAACATACTACATTCGAGTAACCAGCTTTGGTTCGCTTCAATGCGAAAACATGGATTCTGTGACCGTAGAAGTTCAATATCCTGACACCGGCACCGTAACAACAATTGAAATCTGTGAAGGCGAATCGGCAACATTACTTTCAGACACTTCGGCAATTTCCTATTTATGGAGTACAGGCGAAACATCTCCATTTATTACAGTAAGCGATTCCGGCTGGTACACGCTGACCTTGTATTACAATGAGATTGTTTGCGCTCAAACCGATTCATTTCATGTGAAGATTATTCCTTGTTATTTACCACTTATTTTACCAAACGTTTTTACTCCTAACGGCGATGGGTTTAACGATTTCTTCAAGGCCATTCAGACATTTGATTACGATGAATTTAATATAACGATTTGGAATCGTTGGGGAATTAAGGTTTATGAATCTGAAGACCCATTCTTTGAATGGAATGGAAAAGACAAGAACGGAGATGTTTTACCAGACGGGACTTATTTCTTTGTTGCATCGCTAAAGCACCTTGAAAATGAAGACACCCAGAAGGGAACAGTTACTATTCTTGATAGTAAAAAATGAAAACCCAGCTATTAGTTTCTTCAAATATTGGTTTTAATTCTAACTGAATTATTTTAATTCGGATTAGCCTGAAATTAAATCATACATAGTTGAATGAATTATTTCGCTCAGGAATCCAGCCGATTAAAATTCAGGCAGCTTACGCTGGATGATATTGAATCCTGGATGGAATTTTTTGATGAGAAGCGCGGACTTGAATATCTCGGAATTGATTTATCCAAAGATGACCGGACTCTTGCCACGGATTGGATAAACAAGCAACTAGAAAGGTACAATAATGAAGGATTAGGTCATTTGGCTGCAGTAGAAAAGTCTTCAGGACAATTTATTGGAATGGGAGGAATTATTCCCAGAGTTATAAATGGGAAACACGTTTTTGAAATTGCCTATTCAATTAAACCTCAATTTCGCCAATTGGGATTTGCCACAGAAATTGCCAGGCAAATGAAAAATTTCGGTTTCAAAAGCAAGATTGCGGATTCATTTATTTCTATCATTCATAAAAATAATATTCCATCTCTTAAAGTTGCTATCAACAATGGGATGGAACAGTTGTATGAATCTGAATTTCTTGGAATGGATGTTTACATTTTTGGTAATCCGGAAACCTGTTAATCCGGAATTCCTGATAAGACTCTTAAAAAGCCTTTAATTATTCCATCCCTACCTTATGCTGGATATTGTATAAATAAGGTGCTTTAATTGGTATTTCGAAAACAACCTCCGAACGATATGGGATATCTCCCTGCGTAGCAGGAACAAATTCCAGAGAATTTAAAATTTTAATCAATTGTTCATCTATTCCGTACCCAACTTTGCTTATTGAATAGGCTTCCTGAACCTGCCCATTAAAATTTACCTGAAAACCAATTATGGCATTTGCCACCAAGTTTATATCGGCAGCTTCCTTTGGAATGTCAAGTCGGCGATATATCATTGCGAAAAGAGAATCTTCGCCTTCGAGAAAAAAGGCCTCATGATTGGAAATATCGAAATTCACATCATAGTTTTTTCCCTTTTCCAGAACTTTTTGTTTTGCATCAGTTTCCTTACCAACAAAACCGGTCGAGGATTCTGTTTGGGCATTTGCATATCCAAAGGAAAGAAGAATAACCACGACAAAATTTAAAATTCTCATGTGCAAAGATTTAGGTTAATGCAGCTAAAATAAAACGAATCATTCAGAATTTGAACGATGTGTAAGAAAGAAAATTAATTTAAATTGCTTGCGGTAAGAATCAAAACGGCAACCAATCAGGCAAATTTATGGGTGTCTTATTTCTTTCCCCGAACCATTCGTTCAATCACATCCCAC
>JAGQVC010000292.1 GCA_020438185.1 Bacteroidota bacterium | reverse complement strand
CACGCGACTCTCTAACAACACGCAGTGCATTTGAACCAATAAACCGCTTCACAATTCCTTCTGCACCGTTTGTTCCCATAACAATGAATGAAGCCCCGATTAACTCACTCACTTTCACCACCTCCTCGTAAATTTTTCCTTTGCTCACCATTGTAGTAATGTTGAGCGCACGAACCGCGAACTGCTTTTCAAGCTCATTCATTTTTTCCCAGGCTTTCGAACAAATTTCATCCATGTTCACATCGCTGAAGAAGTTACTTATTGCTCCGGGCTCGTCCAGAACATGCAAAACGAACAGTTCGCCACCCACAGCGCGGGTTATTACTTCGGCTTGTTGCAGCGCTGTCATTGATGTTTCGGAAAAGTCCACAGGGACAAGAATGATTTTTTTTGAGGTATTCATGTGGTTTCTTTACTTTGAGACTGCAAAAGTATGTAATAAACCCACTATTTTGAATAAGATACCCAGCTCAGAATTAGTCCTTAACCCCGACGGAAGCATTTATCACCTTAAACTGAAACCCGATGAAATTGCCGATACAATTTTGTTGGTAGGCGATCAGGGAAGAGTTGAGACCATTTCCTCGAAGTTCGATACCATTGAGGTAAAGCGGCACAACCGCGAATTTGTAACGCATACCGGAACTTACAGAGGAAAGCGCCTTACCGCGCTATCAACCGGAATCGGTACAGATAATCTGGATATCGTGATGAATGAACTTGACGCTCTTGTGAATATCAATCTGGACGAGCGCATCATTCTGGAAAAGAAAAAATCATTAAGGTTGGTTCGAATAGGAACTTCCGGAACCATTCAGGCTGACATTCCTGTAGATTCGGTTGTTGTTAGTTCACACGGACTTGGATTTGACGGTTTGATGCATTTTTACGGATACAAGGAATCATCAGGCGAAGCCGGCCTGCTGAAACAGATTAATGAGAAGCTGCGATTACCCGATAATATAAACCGGCCTTATCTGACTTCAGCCGACGAGGCATTGCTTAATTTGCTTTCCAAAGATTACTATACAGGAATAACGGCAACCGCGAGTGGTTTTTACGCTCCACAGGGACGAGAACTTAGGCTAAAACCTGCAGTTCACGATCTGAATGAAAGAATGATGGCCTTTTCGGCCGGAGGCCACAGAATTACAAACTTTGAAATGGAGACCTCTGCCCTTTTCGGCCTTTCGGCCATGCTTGGTCACCAGGCATGCACCGCATGCGCAATTATAGCCAACCGGGCCAGACTGGAATACAGCAAAGATTATAAGCCGGTAATTGAAAACCTCATAATTTCGGTACTCGACAGACTCAGCTCGAATGATTGAACAAAGCGAAAACGAACTCCGCGCGATGATTATGTTGCTGGAGGATCCCGATGAAGTAATTTTTGACGAAATCAGATCCAAGCTGCTCGACATGGGAGCGCCAGCTATTCCTGCGCTGGAAAATGTTTGGGAAAGCACCTTCAATCCCGGGCTGCAAAGCAAAATTGAAGATATCATTCAGCATATTCAATTCAATAATGTTAAGGATGAACTTCGTCTCTGGGCTGACTCGGGAGGAACCGATTTACTTGCCGGCACCTTGCTTATTGCCAGGTACCAGTATCCCGATCTGGACGAAGAAGAAGTGAGGAAGCAGATTGAAATAATTAAAAAAGACATTTGGATTGAGCTAAACCCCAATCTTACTGCCTTTGAGAAGATTAATGTAATTAATCATGTGCTTTTCGACGTTTACCACTTTACCGGAAACACCACAAATTATCATGCTCCTCAGAACTCATATATTAATAATGTGCTCGAAAGCAAAAGGGGAAATCCGCTGTTGCTGAGCATTTTATATAGTTGCATTGCGCAGGGATTAAACATTCCCGTTTTCGGAGTCAATCTGCCTGAGCATTTCATTTTGGCGTATGTAGATGAATATCAGCGCAAAAGGAGCGAAGATGAAGAAGAATCCATTTTGTTCTACATTAATCCTTTTAGCCGCGGTGCCGTTTTCAGTCGCCGCGAAATAGATATTTTCCTGCAGCAACTCAATCTCGAACCACGGCGAATGTTCTACGAAAGCTGTCCGAACACCGAGATAATTAAAAGACAACTCCGCAACCTGATTGCTTCTTATGAGAAATTGGGTTACCCCGAGAAAGTCGCTCATTTAACGGAGCTGCTCGATATTCTTACTTACCACGCTGGTTCCTGAGTGCCCGTTTCCGAACCGATTTTGGAAGGTTAAGTAACTGCCCTTTACGAAATTTCCGCCGGTATTTTCTTTGATTCAGAGCTTCTTCACCCGGAGGCATCACTTTCCAAACCCACCCCTGCTTCAAACTTAAGCGCCTGTAAATCTGCACACTGCCGTCTTTCAAAGCCGAAGTTGGCAAAACAATTAGTGTGAGCATTTGTGTGAAGGTGGTTGTATATCCGAACGCAGCAACATCCTCAAGAGCAATAGAAATACGCTCAATTTCCTTGCGTCGCTTGTGTTCCACCTGCATCGAATCGAAGGTGAGACTGATCATCTTGCCGCGCCGCGGCAGAAGCAAACTATCACTTTTGAGCTTGTAAATCACTGCCTTACCCGGTTTCAGGACAGGCCCCCGCCTTTTTTTCGGATGTTTAAAATGCAGTTCATTCTGAAATATCATCTCAGCGTCCTGAATCCGCTTCGGATCTTCCAGCAGGAAGCCATACGTATCGCTGAATGGAATCTCGTAT
>JAGQVC010000291.1 GCA_020438185.1 Bacteroidota bacterium | reverse complement strand
TAAACCACCTGCGTATGCTCCGTCGTATGAAGTTGTTCCGCCGGTTCCGCCGCTTTCGTCCATGAGCCAGTTGGCCCCTCCGTTAATTGAGGTAATTACTGTTCCGTAGTCGTAAATCAAGCTCGCATCAGATTCTCCGGAGCACCTCCATTTGAATTCAACCTCAATATTCTGGTAGCCAACCGTTGAAATGGGCACGTAAGCCCAACGGTATGTCACCGGAATTACCGAGCAATTGGTACCGCTCCAGGTCCGAAAAGGGTTATTGGCCGTAAAAGGTGTGTTGGCATTAAAAAAACCGATACCCAAAGAACGGGAGGTGATTGGTGCACTCACTCCGGTTCCCAAAGTTGAGACATTCCACAAATGCCGGTAGTTTAGATATTGTGTGGCGGTGGTATTTGCAATCCATCCATTGTTGGGCGTTACCTGTGATAAAAGGGCATTACTAAAAGTACCGTTGTTCCCGTCGAAATTCTGCTGGTAAATAACCACCTGAGCCTTGATTGGAACCAAGAATAGCAAACTGATAATCAATAGATTGAATTTCCTCATTGCTCTTCCTCCTTTCTTACCGGCTGTGCGCCGGGACGGGTATGTGCTCCCTGCTGCAGCTCTGTGTCAAGAGATTGCTCGCGTTCAGGCTCAAGCAAGGAAGCTCCGCTTGAAAAATGTTGCAATGGCTTTTTGGATAGCGAATCCTGCTGTACCGGTTCAGCTAAAACCGGTCTCTTCCCTTTGTTTTGTGCATGAAGTTGTGCGGTAAACAAAAGGATGACAGCTGATATAATAACTCTCATCATCTTAAAATGTAATAGGGCATGGAGCCCTAAAAAAGACAGTCTGAAGACAGACGTCGGGAGGGTGAACTTCAAATATAGTCAATGATGAGCGGAAAAGTACAGGCAAGCAGAAGCAGGCACTTGTTCGCCTGCAACAAGCACTTAATTTTCAGAAACTTATCACTAAATGACTCATTTTACACTCACAATAAGATGAACCCTGTATTGTTTAGCTTTATTAAAATACATTAACCTGAATAAAATCAAGCTGAGTCTTTTGAATTTCGATTTGCGACATGCCAATTACCGACTCAACCTTAAGTCTCAATAAGTTAAAAGTCAGGAGGTTCGGGCAATAGAAGATGCGTACTTATAAGCAAAGAAATCTACTTTCATTCATCTCAGGATAAATGAAACTTGACCGCAAAATTGTGAAAGCATTTCTGATTACCTCAAATGCCTGTTAATTTCCTTTAGCGCCTCCGAACCCGGACAAAGTTCCTCTCTGCTTAGCGAATTCAAGGGTTTTGAAGTGGTTTTTATCAGCGAGTGCAGACTGGTTGTTTCCGGATTGATATACAGTAAACCGGTAAGGATTTCCTGATTGCTCTTTGCCTTCTGAACCGCATTAATTGCAGAAAGCCGATCCATCGGGTCCCAGTCATTCGCCAGCTTGTGAAGATTGAGAAATGAACCATCGTGCATGCGAATTGCCTTTGAGCTACCTTCGGTATAGCTTGCAGTAATTTCCTGCATTTCGGGCACAAAATCGAATGTGGAAGTCGCGTCCACATGCTGGCGAACATAATCGTACGATTTGGTTGAACCAACGTTGTTATTGAATGTAACGCATGGCGAAATCACATTGATAAAGGCAAATCCCGGATGCATCATCGCTGCACGAATCAGCGGAACCAGCTGGGATTTATCGCCTGAAAAACTCTGAGCAACAAAGTCGGCACCCAGATCCAGCGCCATGCTGGCCAGATCGATGGATTCGAACATATTCACGCTACCGGCCTTGCTCTTGGAACCTGTATCGGCCGTAGCCGAATCCTGACCTTTTGTTAAGCCATAACAACCGTTGTTCATTACAATATAAACCATGTTCAGGTTGCGCCTGATTACATGAACAAACTGCCCCATTCCAATTGAAGCCGAATCACCATCTCCGGAAACTCCGAAATAAATCAGGTCACGGTTTGCCATGGAAGCGCCGGTAGCAACAGATGGCATTCTACCGTGCACCGAATTAAATCCGTGCGAATTACTCAGGAAATACGCCGGTGTTTTGGAAGAACATCCAATACCCGACATTTTGGCCAGTTTATGCGGTTCGATGTTCAATTCATAAGCTGCCTGAACAATTGCAGCCGAAATGGAATCGTGACCACATCCCGCGCAAAGCGTGGAAAGTGAGCCCTCGTAATAATCGATGGAATAACCCAGTTTATTCTTCGGTAAATCGGGGTGACGAAATTTGGGACGTATGTAAGTCATGTCAGTTCAGAAATTAAGAAACTACCGCGTTCATTGCATTTTCAACACTTTCGGCTATCTGTTTTGCGGTAATTGGCAGTCCGTTAAAATTCAAAATGGAAATCAGTTTATCCGGATTAATTCCAAGCTCAATCATGAGCAGGCTTTTCAACTGTGCATCGCGGTTTTGTTCAACCACAAACACCTGTTTGTGGGATGCAATAAATTCTTCCACTTCTTTAGTGAATGGGAATGACCGCAAACGCATCGCATCCATTTTCAATCCCTTCTGCTTGAGCGAATCAATTGCTTCTTCGCATGAATACTGTGATGTTCCAAAGAACAACATTCCGGTTTCGGAAGCATTTTCATTTTGATAAAACTGCGGTTTGGGCACATAGGATTTAGCCGTTTCCCATTTGCGGGAAAGGCGTTCCATATTGCGCTTGTACTCTTCGCCATCTTCGGTATAAACT
>JAGQVC010000290.1 GCA_020438185.1 Bacteroidota bacterium | reverse complement strand
CGTGCACAAGCGAGGTGAATTCCGCCGGAAAGGCGTTAGAAATAACAGAAATAACACCGTGCCCACCGGCAGCCAGAATAGGAAGTGTTAAGGCGTCATCGCCCGAAAGCACAAGGAAATGCTCTGGTCGTTCATGAATAATTTTCATGATTTGTTCCAGGTTGCCTGAAGCTTCTTTAACCGCACAAACGTTATTGCATTCGTGAGCTATACGCAAAGTGGTTTCTGCCGTCATATTCACACCGGTTCGACCCGGAACATTGTATAGAATCACCGGTTTGGAGGAGGCTTCTGAAACAGCTTTGTAATGTTGAAAAAGGCCTTCCTGTGATGGTTTATTGTAGTAAGGAGTAACTGAAAGAATCGCTTCGAAATGAGATAAGTCGGTCATTTCGAGCTCGGAGCAAAGAGCAGCTGTATTGTTACCGCCCATGCCTAAAACGAGTGAACAACGCCCGGCATTGAGCTCCACTACCCGATTGATAAACTGGTGTTTTTCGGCTGAAGAAAGGGTAACTGATTCTCCAGTAGTACCCAGGATTACAATTACATCCAGACCGCCGCCGGTCCAGTGTTGCATTAGACGCTGCAAGGCAGCGTCGTCAATTCTTCCAGATGCATCAAACGGTGTAATAATGGCTGCTCCGCTTCCCTGAATTGCCGGCTGAACGTTCATGATTTATGTTGCTTAAGTAGTGAATGATGGTGTATGCAAAGTGTCGCAGGCCTGAATCCTTGTCGAGTGCGAAAGTCATATCGTAACAATAATTAACAGCTGCATCGGCGCGGCCAATTTTCAGCCCTGCACGAGAGGCTGCCGCAATATAATCGAGAGGAAAGAAATCCTTCAGGCTCAGGTGAATGAGCATGTCAAATGGTTCGTCGATGAAATGGTCAATCACGGTGCTTTGCGGACGATTCATCCAATTAAGCTGTGATTTGAAGAAATAATCAGCTTCGGGACGTGCGAGTGGATGAAACGAAAGTGTTTCCTTGTAATCAATGTATCCCAGAGAAACAGCTTTGATCCCATTTTGCCGGAGGTCTTTGAAAAATTCACGAACCAGCTCAAAATCGTCGCGTTCGGTAGCATCGTAGAGAATGCCAACAACCGGAGAACGGTGAATATCGGGATCGGTGCGCACACGATCGAGCGTGGACGTATATTTTTTAAGCATCGAATGCCCGAGTGCTAATTTTACCTTTTCAACTATCTGCATGAATCATTTGCCTAAACTGTTCTTCAGAAATGATTTCAACCCCAAATTTCTCAGCCTTTTTGCGTTTTTCGGGTCCCATTTTTTCGCCTGCGAGCAGGTATGATGTGGAAGCTGACACACCGCTGAGGACTTTTCCTCCGTTGGCTTCGATTTGTTTCTTGATTTCGTCGCGCGAAAATACGGTAAAAACCCCTGAAACGACGAAACTTTTCCCGGATAATAAGTCTGATTTAGGTTTATAAGCCTCTTCATCGAGGGCGAAATGAAGTCCTGCACTTTTTAGCTTTTCGATTTCATTTAAATTGGACGGTTTCGAGAAGAAATCAAGCACCGAATCGGCGATAATTTCTCCAATTTCCTCTGTTTCCAATAATTCATCCCGCGAAGCGGAAATAATAGCATTTAGATTGCGAAATTTTAGAGCCAGTTTTTTGGCAACAGTTTCGCCGACATATCTGATTCCCAGTGCAAAGAGTACGCGTTCAAACGGGATTTCCTTACTCTTCTGAATTCCTTCAATCAGATTTGTGGTTGAAGTTTCCTTGAAGCCATCGAGATTACCTAAAACATCTGAAGCCTTTAGATTGTAAAGATCTCCGTAAGAATGAATCAGATTTTTACGGAACAGTGCTTCGATGGTTTTCTCGCCCAGAGAGTCGATGTTCATTGCCTTACGGGAAATAAAATGTTCAATTTTACCCATGAGTTGAGGCGGACAACCACTGTCGTTCGGGCAGTAGTGAATGGCTTCGCCTTCTTTGCGAATAAGCTGAGTATCGCATTCGGGGCATTTTGTAATGTATTGGTGCGGCGCACTTTCGCCCTGGCGGGCGGATGTATCAACAGCTACAACCTTTGGGATGATTTCTCCACCCTTTTCAACAAAAACGCGATCATTTTCACGAATATCCATTTGTGCAATGTAATCGGCATTGTATAGAGAAGCGCGCTTGACTGTAGTACCGGCAAGGAAGACCGGCATTAAGTTGGCAACCGGAGTGATGGCTCCCGTTCTGCCAACCTGATAAGTAATTTTCTGAAGCACGGTAGCAACCCGTTCTGCCTTGTATTTATAGGCAATGGCCCATCGCGGCGATTTAGCCGTTGAACCGAGAGAGCGCTGAACCGCAAGCTGGTTAACCTTAATTACAATACCGTCTATATCGAAAGGAAGGCTGTTTCGGTTTAATTCCCAATGGTTGATGAACTGCATGAGTTCATCAAGAGAACCACATATTTGCTTGTGATGCGAAACAGGTAATCCCCAGGATGCAGCCTGATCAAGTCTTCCAAAATGAGTTGGATGCAGCAAATCATTATCGCCGATTACCAGATAGATAAAAGCATCGAGTCGCCGTTTCGCCACTTCTGCAGATTCCTGCATTTTAAGGCTGCCGGCGGCCGCATTTCTCGGGTTTTTAAAAAGACGTTCTGCAATTTGTTCTTCATCGTAACCGCTGTCGTCCAATTCAGCCCTGCGGGCATCGTTGAGTCTTTCGAAGCTTTTGAGAGGCATAAAAACCT
>JAGQVC010000289.1 GCA_020438185.1 Bacteroidota bacterium | reverse complement strand
GTCGCCATCAATACTTCCGAAGTTTCCCTGTCCGTCAACCAGCGGATAGCGCAAACTCCATTCCTGGGCCATACGCACCATGGTATCATATACTGAAGCATCACCATGCGGGTGATATTTACCCAACACTTCCCCTACTATTCTGGCTGATTTCTTATACGCTCTGTTGGACAATACGCCCAACTCCAGCATTCCGTAAAGTACCCTGCGGTGTACTGGCTTAAAACCATCGCGCACATCGGGCAGCGCACGTGACACAATTACCGACATTGAATAATCAATGTAGGCTGTTTTCATTTCATCTTCAATGTTAATACGGACTATTTTTTCTCCTTCTGACATAATGAATTAATCGTTTATAAAAGCTTTTTAAAAATATCTTACAGTGTAAAAACGGCTGTAAAGGCTGTCACATTTCGTCTAGTTTATTGCGCCAATACTACCTCTTTTGTCATGTTTGCGAAGGTAAGCTTTTAATGGCATATTTTGTGTTCAAAACGAGTGAAAATGTTATAAAGATTTACTAACAGGTTGTTTGAAAAATTATTGTTAGGTTTGTTGTTGGTAATTTAGTTAAATTGCATCATCTAATTAAGTAAACTATTTCAGATTTTTACCGTTAAAATATATTAAAACTCAGAATAATGGAAGCAAAATTCAGCCCCAGAGTAAAAGACGTCATCACTTACAGCCGTGAAGAAGCATTGCGTTTAGGCCATGATTATATCGGAACAGAACATCTGTTGTTAGGCCTCATTCGCGAGGGAGAAGGCATGGCCATCAAGTTTCTCAAATCACTTAACATAAATTTGGTGGAACTGCGTAAATCAGTCGAAAATGCCGTTAAATCCAATACAGGAAATGTCAGCAACCTCAATAATATTCCTCTTACCAAACAGGCAGAAAAAGCATTGAAGATAACTTATCTTGAAGCAAAAATTTTCAAGAGCGATATCATCGGCACCGAGCATCTGTTGCTTTCTATCCTGAAAGACGAAGACAATATTGCCACACAAATTCTGAATCAGTTTGGCGTGAATTACGAAATCATGCGTGAGGAACTGGAAACCTTCAAATCCAATTTCAAATCCGAAGCGCCACAGTCGCCTTCTGATGATCCTTACAACAAGGATGATGACGAAGGTCCGGGTTTGGGAAGCAGCTCTACCTCTAAGAAAACAGGTGATGCAAAATCCAAAACTCCCGTGCTTGATAATTTTGGCCGCGACCTTACCAAGGCAGCCGAAGAATGAAAGCTGGATCCTATTGTAGGCCGCAGCAAAGAAATTGAACGTGTATCGCAAATACTTTCGCGCAGAAAGAAAAATAATCCCATACTCATCGGTGAACCGGGAGTTGGAAAATCTGCCATTGCCGAAGGTCTTGCACTTCGTATCATACAGCGAAAAGTTTCGAGAGTATTGTTCAACAAACGTATCGTTACACTTGACCTTGCATCATTGGTTGCAGGAACCAAATACCGCGGACAGTTTGAAGAGCGTATGAAAGCAGTGATGAATGAACTCGAAAAATCCTGACGTAATTTTGTTTATTGACGAAATCCATATGATTATTGGTGCTGGCGGCGGCGGTGGAGGAGCAATGGACATTGCAAACATTCTTAAACCCCACCTTACAAACGGCGACATTTCCGTAATTGGTGCAACAACACTATCAGAATTTCAAAAATATTTTGAAACTGATTCGGCGCTAACAAGAAGATTTCAATCCATTCTTGTTGAGGAAATCTCTGTCGAAGATTCGATAAAAGCAATTTATAACATTAGACCCAAATTAGAAAAATATCATGGGGTAGAAATAACCGATAAAGCACTAGAAGAATCGGTGGTACTATCAAACAGATACATTCCAGACAGATTTCTTCCAGATAAAGCAATCGATATTCTTGACGAAGCTTCTGCAGGGCAACGTATTAATGCAGAAGATAAATCAACAAGACAATTTACGGAAATTTCTCAGGAATTTATTGTCATAAGAAACAGAAAAGAGGAAGCTATAAATAAAGGAAACATGATTGAAGCCTCAAAGCTTAGACAAACAGAGTTGTCCTTACAAGAAAAAATTAATAAGCAAAAGCAGAAAAACAAGAAAACAAAAAAATCAATAATCACAGAAGCGCATATTCGAAAAGTCATTTCGAAATTTAGCCGAATTCCTGTAGAAAAGCTTGATTCAAACGCAACAAAAACATTACTAAATCTAGAAAAGATATTAAGCTCAAAATTAATCGGACAACCAGATGCAATCTCGAGAGTTTCGTCGGCAATTAAACGCGCAAAGGTTGGCATTGGAAATCAGAATAGACCACTTGCTTCGTTTATGTTTTTAGGGCCTACAGGTGTAGGAAAAACAGAGATGGCCAAGATAATAGCCGAAGAAGTATTTGGAAGTGAAAAGGCACTTGTCCAAATAGACATGAGTGAGTATATGGAGCAACACAGTGTTTCAAAACTTATTGGTTCTCCACCAGGTTATGTGGGATATAGCGAAGGAGGGCAATTAACCGAAAAAGTTCGCCAAAATCCATACACTGTTGTTTTGTTTGATGAAATGGAAAAAGCACATCCCGATCTGTTAAATAGTCTACTTCAAATATTGGAAGAGGGTAATTTGCAAGATAGCAAAGGAAGAAATATTAGTTTTAAGAATGCAGTAATAGTTATGACATCTAATATTGGAGCTTCCGAAATAAGTGAGGACAAAGTACTCGGTTTTCAATTTGATAGTAATGCGGAAGAGGCACCTA
>JAGQVC010000288.1 GCA_020438185.1 Bacteroidota bacterium | reverse complement strand
AATTGGTCATGTCACTGAGGGCAAGCTGATTTTCATATGATGCACCACCCTGGAAGAAATAGCTGAAATAACTGGCAAAAGTCATTATTCCCAGTCCACCCAGTTGGATAAACACCAGAAGAGCCAGTTGGCCGAAATGTGTGAAATAGGAGCCGGTGTCAACCACGGCAAGTCCCGTTACGCAAACAGCGCTGGTTGAGGTGAAAAGGGCATTTATCAGGCTGATACCATTTTGGGTAGCCCGGGGAAGCATCAGCACAAAAGTCCCGAGCAAAATGAGGGTGATAAAACTCACCACAAAAAGTTGCGCAGGGTTAAGAACAGTACGTTTGAAGATGATTTTGAGCGAAGTAACTTCACGTATGAACACCAGGAACATTGCAGCTATTCGCCACCCTTCGTCGTGAAAAATAATACTGACAACCGGAATTCTGATAGGAGTACTGAATTCCAGAAACAACACAAGAAATAATACTGCACTTGCCAGATCAAATAGCATTACCTCCGGTCTGGGGTGCGTTTGGCGTTTGTAATACCGGGAAATAGCGGAAACAACCGCTGCAGCCAAAGTGATGGAATAAATCAGATTGAGCCAAAAATCCTGACGGGTAGCATGGGTGTAGCCAAGATCATACAGCACAGCCAGAACCGCGAGCAGGCTCAGACCTATGTGGAATCGTCGAAAAATATTTACGACTAAATTCAATCCCTTTTGAAATGCCAAAACTAGCTGATTCTATAGGTTACAGAGCCGAATAACCAAATCAGGGCTCTGTTCTGATTACGACTTCCGAACCGGGCATTACAATTTCTTTCTGTTGAGGATGTTGTACCGTAACAATTGCCGTGTACGGAACCGATTCAAGTGATTCTGTAGGAATATAAGGTCTTCCCGGAATAATCAGAGTTAATGTGCCATCTGCTCCGCCAACAGGTTTGTAGCCGGAAGTCGTATTGGGAAATGCTTTGTAACCGAATTCTGTCCGCAGAATTTCTTCACATTTACGGACATCCTTTGTGATTAAAGAGAAATTAGTTATACCCTTCATCATGCTCCGGTTAAAATCGCCTTCTACGGCATTTTCAGCTACCTCGCGGCCAATAAGTTCTATAACCTGACCGTTGGGGTCTCTAAAAAACACCGAGCGAGTCTGATAAGCAGCATTATAAATTATTTCAGCTCCGGAAGACTCATCCTTGAGAATTGGAACCGGTTGCGGAGGACCATCGGGATATTTACCATCCTGATTTTTTAGCCAGTCGAGTGCGTTTTCAACCTGATTGGAAGGAATTGCAATTGCAAAATGGTAAACAGGTGGATTAATAGTCGTTTGATTCCTGAAGGTCAGCCTGCTGTCGCCAACCTGAAAGGTAATTGATGAAGGGCTGCTATCGATTACCGGAAAACCAAGTCCGCTTTCCCAGAATTGGCGGGCTTCAATTAAACTTGCTGTGCGCAAATTCAATTCTTTGATGCGAACTGACTGCTCAGGATATTCCTTTAAATCTAATTCTTCTTTTTTACAGGCAGGCTGCAATAAAGCAAAACAAAAAACCGCAACAAGCAAGCCTGCTTTTATGAGGAAATCACGACGTATATTTCTGGTAGAACTCATCTTCGGCGGCGTTTCCTTTTTGATTTACTTTTTTTCTCCTTTTTCTGAGGAACGAAGTAAGCCGGAACGGTGTCATCTTCTTCGTAATCTCTGTCGAGAGCGAAACTAAGTCCGATTCGGGCAACAGGACCAGCCTGCCAGTTTTCACCTTCAATAAAACCAATAGTTTTATATCCAGCCTCGAAGGCCAGCGACATAGGATGTTTCCAGCTGTTGGTAAGTTTAACATGTCCCGAAACACTTGCCATTCCTCCCCAGCCAACGGGGTCTATTTCCTGGTGAAACCAGCCTGAGTATAGATAGCGTTGTTTCCAAACTGAAACGTGCGCATTCAGATTGACCTTAGTATTTCTGTATAGATTGAAAAACTTCGCACCTCCACCATAGGACTCAGAAAACCAGCCGGTTCCAACCCGGCCATACATTTGAATCATTTGTCTGTGATGGGTAACTGTTAATGAAGGAATCCATTCCGGTCCAAAAGGTGTGAAGCCGAATTTAACCCAGGGTAATACATAATATCCGTAACCTAAGCGAAGAGCAGGAGTTTTCATGCTATCACGTCCCTGAATCATATAATTGTAGAACACACTGTAAAGTGAGGTGTACAAATTAGGGTTAGTGAATGCAGCCAGCGCATAATCACGCCGGAGGCGGGAAGCCTTGTAATGATAGTTTGAGATATTACCGTATTGCCGGTTTGTGTAATACAACCAATCGCCAACTGCAGTATTTCCGGGTTCCGCTTTTTCGGAAACTGTGTAAACACCTGCAATCCCAGCCATCTGAACTCTCAGCAAGTGCAATGCTTCTCTATAGGTAAGCGATTTTCTTTGCATCCATCGAAGAGAAAGAATGTCACTCGATATGTTGCCTGCATCAAGCGCAGCACTGCTAATTTGAGCAAGTTGCATTCGGGAAGCCTCGTCTTCAATCAGAGGCCGGTCATAAACCATACTTCCTGAAGGTTTCCAGAAGGGAAGTGGATAAGGAGCTGTGAAATTATAAGTTGTATTGCCCAGACCAAACTCGCGAGTTCGCGCCATCGAACCAAAGAAATCCTGCTCAGCAGCCATCAGGACAGATTCTATGGGGGCATCAAGCAACCAGATTTTGGCAAAGCGGTAAACTGCACTCCAGGTTCTCTCTGATCGAG
>JAGQVC010000027.1 GCA_020438185.1 Bacteroidota bacterium | reverse complement strand
CTCAATGGGGAGAGAAATGCTCGAAAATGGTGATTTTCTGCATGTTTACGACCGGGGTAACGAATATCTTGATAAACCGCCCTTAATTTTCTGGCTTACAGCGGTTTCATACCAGCTGTTCGGGATAAATAATTTTGCTTTCAAGTTTCCTGCAATTTTGTTCGCCTTACTGGGAGTGTTCGCCGTTTATCGTTTCGGGCGGCTTTGGTACGACCGCGAAACAGGTGCGCTGGCTGCAATAATTCTGGGAATTACCCAGGGTTATTTTCATTTTACAAACGATGTCCGCACGGATGTGTTTCTCACCAATTCTGTCATAGCCTGCGTCTGGTTGCTAAGCGAACAAATAAAATCTCCACGCTCATTTTGGTGGATTCCGGCTTTCTTTTTTGCCGGCATCGGAATGCTTGCCAAAGGTCCTTTGGGACTGGTTGTGCCGGCTCTGGCACTTGGAACCCATGTTCTGATTACACGCGATTTTAAACTCATATTTAACTGGCGCTGGCTTGCAGGTTTAGTTGTGGTGTTGGTTGTGCTTTCACCCATGTTGCTTGGTCTTTATCAACAGTTCGATGCTCAGCCCGATAAGCTGGTTAACGGCCGCCACCAAGTTTCGGGATTGCGCTTTTTCTTCTGGGAACAAAGCTTTGGTCGCATTACCGGCGAGAATGTGTGGAAAAACGACAGCGGTCCTTTCTTCTTCGTTCACAGCTTCGCCTGGTCGTTCTTACCCTGGACATTATTTTTTCTGGCAGGCTTTTTCAACCGAATTTACAACCTGTTGCGTGAAACAAAGTCAACTTTGGCTGCCGTTCCCGAGTGGATTAGCTTTGGAGGCTTTCTGCTGCCGTTTATCGCACTTTCATTTAGTAAATACAAACTGCCACATTATATATATGTGGTTTTCCCTTTTGCAGCAATCATAACGGCTTTCTACCTGGTTACTTTGTTCCGGCAGGGCAAAGCTTCGGTTCAAACTATTTTACTTCGCATCCAATGGGTTATTTTACTACTTGTTTGGGGCTTTGCCGGTGTTATTTTTCTCTGGTTTTTCCCCTTGCGGGGGATAATTGAGTACACGGTAGCTTTTTTGGGGCTTGCTGCATTCATTTATTTCGCCTTCGGCGGAAAATTCCTCACCTGGCAACGAATCGTATTTATTTCTTTAGGCTCTGCCTTAAGCATAAATGTATTACTGGCATTGCGTTTTTATCCTTCTGTGCTCGATTATCAGGCGGGTGGTAAAATAGGTCGTTACATTCGCGAAAATCAGATAAACCCTGATTTGGTTTTCAATTACATGGCCGGCTCCCGCGCTTTGGATGTTTATGCTCAGGCTACCATTCGTGATTTAAGAATGGACCAACTCGATTCTCTGCTCTCAGTCCAGCAACATGTTTATTTATTTACCGGACAGGATGGTTTTCACAACTTATCCGCCCGAAGCATTCCGTTCAACGTACTACTTAAGCTGGATGACTTTCCGGTAACCTTACTTCGAATGAATTTCGGCAACCCGCAAAAAAGGCCGGAAACGCTCCGGCCTAAATATCTTTTGGAAATAAAATCCTGATTATTTCACCATGTTGATAATGCACACTTTAAGTGCATTACTTCCATATCTAAGTTCGTATTGAATTGTAATTTCGTTACCCGCAATTGAACCTGTTCCCTGAATGTAAGTTCCGTTTGCGTCAGGATCTTGTCTTTCAATTGTGAAGGATGTGCGGTTAACAGTTGCAACAACCGGATTGAAGAAGCGATCACTCAAATTAAAAAGTAAAATATCATCCAGATTCCAGTTAGACTTTCTTACTTCCATAAAGTAACCTTGAGGGGCTGGAGGTAAGTTACAAGCATCGCCAGCTGAGTACAAGCCCAAAAATTTCTGACGCTGGGTAATACAACTTGCGTCTTCCAGGTCAGCATCCGGATTGTAGTTTTCGGCCGTAGGATCGGTACAACCTTCAATTTTGGCTCCGCAAGAAGATAGTGCGAACGAACCCGAAATGATAAGTGCCCAAAGGCCGAATTTGATAATGTTCTTAGTCATGATAGTGGCTTCCTATTACAAAAGTAATAAAAGCAATCAATAAAATGCAATTAAAACTTACAAATCTTAACGGGTTTTTAACAATAAGGTTTCGCTTATTGTATTTTATCCAATCCCATTCCGCAGGTGTCGATTGTGCTGACGTCGTATATTCTTAAAAAGTTGATAACCATGGTATTCTGATACACCACGCCATCGCCGCTCAAACTATATTGATCCAGATCGTTAACAATTGTCTGAGATGGAATCACAAATTTATCCGGGTCGGAATTATTAACCACAGCATTTGCTTTTAAACCGTCATCCGGGAAATCATTTAATATGATTCCTTTGATATTCGCTGCGTCACGGGTAATTGAAATAACTGTGGTGCTGTCCAAAGGATTGAGTACGCAGTTTTTAGTGCCATCCCAGTTGCCAAGGAATTTATCACGCTCGTACTCGCAGGTCCCATTGTCCTCTTCGGCATCTACTGAATAGTTGGTAGCGTTTGTATCGGTGCAGCCTTTCACTTTATTTTTTCTGCAAGACCCCATTCCAATACTAAATGCGATAAGCAGGGCTGCAAAACTTAGATAAATTCCGGATTTCATATGCTTGTGGTGATTATCGCAAAGATGATAAAATTCTTCAATTTAGTGTGCTACCTCATGAAATAATACGACATCCGGAATCCTGCCGGGCCGGGTACAAGACTATCGCTTTCAACACTGGTAAAACAACCGTTGATGGCCATAGTTTTTACTGAATCAACAAGATTTTTATCCCAAAGGTACAATGCCGGTGTTTTGCAACTTGAATCTTTTGCGCTTTCGGTGAAATTGGTTAGTGCTCCGCTTAAAAACAATAGCTCAAGCGCTTGCGGATTTCCCCTGAAACGAACTTCGGTCGGATATAAAGCAGCAAATTGATTAGCCTTGTTTCGAATAGAAAACGCCGAATTGGAAACAGCAAGAAAACTAACCACTGTTTGAGCGAGTACCAGCGAATAAACAAACAGGTTTCGGGCATATTCATCCTGCCGCAGGCAGCGATAAAGTAAAGCCGCAAGCAAAACGAGCTGTAAGCAATACACAGGAACAAAGCCAATTGCCGCATGTGATGCCCAGTTGAGCGAAGTATGGTATATAATACTATGCGCCATAATACAACTGGCGAGTATTAAGACCGGGGAATGCATTCCTTTGTATTTGAGGACTTTGGTTTCTGCGAATTTAGCCGCAACAATTATCAGCAATAATAAGCCACCAGGTAAAAGATAGAACGTTAACAATTCGCTGTTGCTGAGGCCCGCCGGTGTAACATATTGTAAAATTGGCAAAGCCAGAAAAAAGGAGGCTGCTATGGTTCGCTTGAAATCCGGCCTGTTTGCATCTTGCAGGTCCGAAATGGCCAGTGCCGGTAATACAAATAAAAATACCAGCCGGCGGTCAGAGAAGTCTGAAGCAAGAACAGCCATCAGGCAGAACCACAAAAGCATTGAAAAGCTTCCTCGCTCTGCATTAAAGCCATTTTTTATTTGAACAACAATAAATAGAATGATTACCCAACCTGCAAATGGCGCAGCCAGTGTTTCTTTTGCAGGCAGCCATACCAGTCGGGCTATCCATCCGCCCGGATGGAGGAGCTCCTTGATACTGTAACTGTTTGCGCTAAAATAACCTGTGTATTCACTGAATAAATCCCGGTTGGGCAAAAAATAGAACACAACTGCAAGAATGCTAAGCACAGAAAAGCTACCCAGCCAGTAATATCTAACCTTCGCTGGTGTTTTTGAATCAATCAGAATCCAAAGAAGAAGCGGAGCGGCTAAATAAACAAAAGAGCCCTTAAACAACATCCCTGCGACAAGCAGGAAGGCACCTGCAATTGCAGATTTAACTGTCATATTTCTGCTCAAAGCAAGAGCGGATAAAAAACAGCACAAAAGCATGCTTTCCACATAGGCAATCCGGGACAAAGCGAATAAGCCTCCCGAGCTGATCACAAGCAGTAAAATAGGGTAGCCTGCCACTTTGAAGACGCGATTTCGAATTAGTAAAACTCCTGTTATTGTGGCTGGAATCAGAGAAAATAGCCTCAGACTGAAAAAGGAAATTCCGAATAACCGGAAGCTTACAAAGTGCCAGAAAGCAGTTAGTGGTCCGGAGGCAAGTGCTCCGGCGTATTCATCCCACATCCAGCTACCGGTCAGCAAATGTCTTCGGGCATTTTCGGCCCACCAGGTTTCGTCGTGCAGGTCGTCCAGCCCTTTAAACCACGCAGGGTCGGCCTCCGGGAAAACCCAGCGCAACAGAATAAGCACAATCGCTAAGGCAGGAATTACGAATCTACTACGTAGCATAAATAAAAAAGTCCTTCCAAAAGGAAGGACTTTCAATTACATATTCAAATGAAATTAGTTAAAAACGAAGCGAACCTGTGAGGTTCCGGCAGTCGTTTCAACAGTTGCAAAATACACTCCCGATGAAAGCCCTTCACGGTTGATTTGCAATTTAGGTTGATTCAAACCTGTTTGAGCAAACACCTCACGACCGGTCATATCGAATACACGAACGGTTTTGAGCGCTGCAACACCCGCTTTAACATGAATGTTAACGAAATCATGTGAAGGATTCGGATAGACAACAAATAAGTCTTCAACCACAACTTCATTGAAACCAATAGTTTCGAAGTTATCACACTCAGGCAGGCCAAGTGCACAAACGATTCTTGGGTTAATGTATTCCATTACCGTGTCAATGTAAGTTAGTGCAGCACTGCGGCCAACAGCATCTCCCTGAGCCATGAAAGGATTGCTTAGACTACCCAATTCATGAATTGTGAAGTTAGATCCTGGATTTCCCGGATTTGGAGTAGTTGAGGTAGCCATTGCCTGTGGAGATGTAGAACTCCAGAATTGCCAAGGGCTTCCGTGGTTGAATGGATACGTTGGGTTTTCCGGAAGGATGAATGGAAGAAGTCCTTTTCCTGAACCAACAGGCATTGTTGAACCTACGAATGAAACGCTGGTATTGTAACGAGCTTCAACCGCAGCTGTAATAGGATCTGGGTAAATTTTATTAGCGAACGATGCATTGTTGCCATAACCATCAGCTTTTTGTACGTTAAATCCGGCTCCCGATGCAAATGGAATAACAATATCACCGGTAGTTGGAACAATTACGTCACCAATCTGATAAGGTGCATTAGGATCACGAACAGCATGAATTCCAATCATTGGAATCTGACCCGGATCAATCCATGAAGTATCACCAAGAGCACCACCCAGATTAATCACAAGTTGTGCATCAGAATCTTGATTCGGGTTGTTGGCAACGTTACCGGTAACTTTTGTGAAATCGCCTGTCATAGCGAATGCTGCCAGGTTAAGCGGAATATTATTGGTTCCGTCAAAATTTCCAACACGGTTGGTATCAACTACCGATGAATCCGGGTTTTCAGTGCGCAGAAACTTGTTATCTCCAATACCCGGAAGTCTTGAAATTTTCCATGGTTGATCAAGGAAAGCATGCGCCATGGCAACATATCCTCCGGTTCCTTCTCCAATTAGTGCAACCTTATCGGTAGCAATTTTATAAGTTGCTGCATTCGCACGCATAAAACGCACAGCAGCTTTGGAATCCTGCTGCCCTTTGTAAGCTGCATTCAGAATTGTTCCTGTTCTAACAAGCTGTGAAGGTGAAACGGGGTTCCAGCCCTTGCGATATTCAGCAACAATACAAACATAACCGCGCTTGGCCATTAGTTTTGCAATGTTAACCGCAGAACTATCCTTGCGGGTACCGGTAGCAGCACCATTTACAACCGGAGGAAGAAAGTTTCCGGTAGGAAGGTAAACAATAAGCGGGCGCTCTGTTTCAGTATCTACTGACTGACTGGGCTGATAAATATCCATCAGCAAAGAAGCGGTATCAGGAGCAGCAGGAGGGTTAATACCGGCCAGTGCCTGAAGCACCGTGTTTTCAATGGAAATGTTCTCACCATAAACCACATCATTTGTGATTGTAATTTCGGCATCAGTGAAAACTTCTGTTAAATAACGCTGAGCCTTCATATTGCCAGCCGAAAACAGCAACAATCCGACACATGCAGTGGTAAAAAATTGTTTCATAATTAAGGGTTTGTTGATTCGAAATTTATTCTTCGTTACAGACCGCAATATATCAACTATTGTGGTAGTGTTGTTCAGTTAAAACTTAAAAAGAATTAAACATTCTTAAGGGATATCAACACTAACTGAGAAATATCCAAGTCTTCCAATGAGAGGTCCGCCATACACCATGTAAACCTTATTGTTCAGAATGTTAGATGCGCCAAGTTTTACAATGGTTTTCCATTTTTTAATATTCCAGTTAATCTGGGCATCGGTTAACCCATACGAAGGTATAGATCCGGTAAACTGAGGAGCGCCTTCGAAGGTAAAGCCCTGAACCCATTTGTAATTCACATTAAAACCAAAATTCTCTCCCTTAATCCAGGGTAATTTAATATTGCGTCCGTTAATTCCGATGTTGTATTTGTTCTCGGGCGTATTGTACGCCGTTATGATTTCATCGGTGCTGTCAGGTCTGCTGATTACATTCCAGGAATAATTCCCGTTGATTGCATATTTATCTGCAAAATAGAAATTCATTCCGGCTGAGAAGCCTTGTGTAAACACTATATCATTGGTATTTGCAGCAAGGCGGTAAGCCTGAATATCCGGCAGACCGAAGCTTTGGAATTTAACATCCAGCCCGATTTTATATCCGATAAAGTCGGTGTAGCGCGATTTATAATAACTCATATCTACAAACAAGCGCTTAAACCAGGTTCCCCGATAACCAAACTCGAAGGTTCTCACTTTCTCCGGTTTTATCGGATCTACATTGAAATACTGTAATTCCGCTGTATTCAGGTTTTCCAGATAATCGAAAAACGAAGGAACCGTGATTAAAGAGTCGCGACCTGTAATATTCCCAATCAGGATGGCACGCCCTACATTATAATAAAGATACTGGTCCTGCAATGTTGGGTTTCGGATAGCAGATGAATACACAGCCCTGAAAGTGTGGTTGTTGTTAATTGTGTAAACTGCCGAAAAACTTTGCGTTGAGATATAATCGAAATTTTGATTTTTATCAACCCGCAGGGTTGCATTTAAGCGGAGTCTTTTCGCCAGTAATTCCTGCTGCAGACCAAGGTAAGCACCAAACTCATTGTTTTTAATCACGTTGCGTTTGTAAAGGGTATCTCCATTTTCAATTCGGTCAATCATCAGCGTATCGCTGAAAATTGTTCCTGATGAATTAGGCCGGTATTGTCTGAAATTAGCTCCCATTGTCATTCCTGCTTCTTTCCACAACTTCTGCTTAAATTCTCCGTGAACATGATACAATGCGGATCTGTCTTTCAAAAGGCTGCCTTTATCAGCCAGAGTCCGGCTTTTTATTGCTGCTACAGCTGAATCAAAGCGTGCAGTTCCCACTTCATAAAAATCATTCTGGTCAATTGCCAATCCTGAATTGGCCCTACTGCGGGCTATTCCGTGATATTTAACCAGGGTATCGCGATACACCAGCATCAGCGAATCGTAGGTTTGCTCATTAAAAGGGGAAGGATAGCCCGGTAAACTTTTAATCTTAAACCGGATTGAATTCAAACTCCCGGCTGTCCAAGCTGTTTGATAATCGCTTTTAAATTCATCGTTAGTTTTCGATAAATTCTGCAATTCAAAAGCGGTCACAACCGCATCATAGCTGTTTCCAGCGTCTTCGTTAGTTGCATAAGCCCGTATAAAAAACTTGTCTTTTTTATTCAACTCAACTTTATTCTGGTAAAACAGGATATCCTGCAATCTGAAACGGTTTTCGCCCTGATAAATCGTTGTTCCGGTTCCGAAGTTTGAACTCATAATCAGCTCCAGATCGGGTTTGAAACGATAATGCAAGGCGGCATTCAGCTTCAGGTTATGCGTATTGTAATCAACCAGGTCTTTTTCGTTGTAACCATTGCGGTAAATAACTCCCAAACCGGGGAAGGTGCTTTTGGATAAAGGGCTGCTTGCAAAGTTAAACTGGTAACCTCCCAATTCTTCGTCTCCATAGCGGTTTACGGCGTCGTAGCCGCCGGGATTAGTGGCGTCTGTAAGTGACTGGTCAGTAGGGTTCATATTGTTGGCCTGCCAGTCAAGCGCCCGCATAAATGACAAATTCACTTTATATGCGAATTTATCCACCGAATCCTTATTTTGAAATTTCTGCGCCCAGCGCAGCGAGGTTTCAAAAAGCTCGCGTTCGCCAACTTTTGCCTGAACCGAAAGCCCGGTGTAATCGAACGGATTTTTTGTAGTCATACTGATTACTCCGTTAAATGCATTCGGGCCGTAAAATGCTGAAGAAGCACCTACGATTATATCCACTTTTTGAACATCGAGTTCGGATGAACCCAGAAAATTGCCCAGAGAAAAATTCAAGCCAGGCGCCTGATTATCAACCCCATCAATAATCTGAAGTGACCTAACCGGAGAAGTAGAATTAAACCCTCTGGTATTAATGATTTTAAAACCCAGGCTGGCAGCTGTCAGGTCAACACCTTTGAGAGAGCCAAGACCGTCATAAAAATTGGCCGCAGGGGTTTCCTTGATTGCCAAAAGGTCAAGCGCTTCAACGGTGAGAGGTGATTCCCTTTGTTTTTCGGTAAGCCTGGTGTCAATAATTTCAACTTCCTTGAGCACTTCTTCGTTGGTGCCTAACCTGATTGCCACAGGCTTATCAAGTGATGTAATCTGAATTTCGGTGGTTTTATACCCCACAAATGACACAACGAGAGTAAAGGGTGGGTTTCCGGGATTGGCAATCACGAAATTTCCATCCAAATCAGCGCGGGCTCCATTTGTTGTACCTTTTATTATTGCAGTTGCGCCAATCAGGGCTTCGCCCGATTTGGAATCTTTAATGCTTCCCTGAAGCGACTGAGCCTGAAGTACAGAATTAAAACCTATGAAAATCAATAAAATAAAAGTCAATCGCATAGAAAACTCACGGAATTTGAACAATTCCAAAGATAATCAGGAATTGCTTCTTTCAAAGTTATCATCGGCCGAAGGCCGGAATAAAAATTATAACCGGCCGCTTGAATAAACTCCCTTTTGATTAGCAGCTTATTTCCGCCTTAAATAACGGATTGCGCACAAAGCTTATAAAAATGAAAACTATTCCCGGCTCAGAAACAGGGAGCCTTTGAAAGTCTGGTTCGTGGTACCGGGCTGCAACACAAAGAAATAAGTCCCCGACGGAAAATCCTCTCCGTCCCAGTCGTTCTGGTAATTTGAATTTTCATAAATCCGGTTACCCCATCGGTTATAAATCACCAAATACGAGTTGGGATAAATCTCAAGGTACTTCACCACAAAAAAGTCATTTATGCCGTCTCCGTTGGGTGAAAATGCATTGGGCACAATAATATCTCTGATTACATAAACATTCGAGATTACCGTATCAACACAACCATTCTCGTTTACAACGGTGTAAACTACAGCGTACTCTCCGGTATCGGGATAGGTATAACTGACAAAGCTACCTTCGGCAAAATCGCCATTGTCAAAATCCCAGTAGAAATTTACAAGTCCGGTTGCGATAGTGTCTGAAGAATCAGCAAACTGGAATTCTGTCCCTAAAAAGACCAATGTATCGGGAGTAACAACAAATTGTGCAACCGGTTCGTCGGCAATTACCACAAGTGTATCAACGGCGCTGCATCCACCCGAAACCACTTCCACCGAATAGGTGCCTGCCGGAATATCTTCTAAAAACGTTTCCGTTGAACCTGTATTCCATGTAACCGAATCGTACGGACCGTTAAGCACAACCAAATCTGAGGTTTCACCCTCGCAGATAATTGTGTCGCCAATAATTTCAGGTTGAGGGAGTTCCTGAACTGTCAGGGCGAAATTTAATGTGTCGGAAGGACAATTATTTTCCACCTGATACAGCTGATACGAACCTGAGTTACTTGTGCTTATTGATTCAAGATTGATTTCAGGCTCTTCTGAGTTGAAGCCTTGCGGGCCGCTCCAGAATATATCTCCCGTTACTCCAGTCGGAGAAAGCAGAATATCATCAAACTCACAAATTGGATCGGGAATTTCCAGTTGAGGTATTTCAGGAATAGGGAATTCACCAACCACGATAG
>JAGQVC010000287.1 GCA_020438185.1 Bacteroidota bacterium | reverse complement strand
ATAAGAACATGGCCATGCACATTGCCAATTCGGTACGTTACTTTTTACCGCACGTGTACGCGCTTAGTACGAATTCTCCTTTCTGGGAAGGCCGCAATACAGGTTTCAAAAGCTTCCGCTCAAAGGTGTTCGATAAATTCCCACGTACGGGAATACCGGATTATTTTAATACTTACGAAGACTTTATCAGTTACGTGAACCTTTTGGTTAAAACGGGTTGTATAGATAATGCCAAAAAGATTTGGTGGGATTTGAGAGTTCATCCCTTTTTTCCTACAATTGAATTCCGCATTTGTGACATACCTACCAGAATTGATGAAACAATTGCGATAGCTGCTGTTTTTCAGGCTCTTGTTGCCAAATTGTATAAACTCAGAATGCAGAATCTTAATTTCATGGTTTATACACGTGCCCTGATTAACGAAAACAAATGGAGAGCCGGTCGCTATGGAATTGATGGTAAAATGATTGACTTTGGTAAGGAAGAAGAGGTGAGAACACGCTCGTTGATTCTTGAATTGCTTGAATTTATTGATGATGTTGTGGATGATCTGGGAAGCCGTCAGGCTATTTCTTATATCCACCAAATACTCGAAGAAGGAACCGGTGCCGATCGACAACTGCGCATTTATGAAGAAACCGGCGATCTGGTTAAGGTGGTGGATTATTTGGTAGAGGAAACCACCCGGGGACTTTAAGTATGGATGAAACAGGAATGAGAATAAAACACGAAAAATCAATTTTTAAAGTTGCTGTGCTTGATTTATACAATGGCTTTCCGAATCAGGGTATGCGTTGTATTAATCAGATTTTGAATGAGTTCGCTATTATTCATGGAGTTGAATTGGAAAGCTGCATTTTTGATGTAAGACAAAAATCGGAAGTTCCGGATTTAAGCTTTGATGCCTACATTTCTACCGGTGGCCCGGGAAGCCCCGTTGACAGTGTGGATGAACCCTGGGAAAAAGAGCTGTTTCAGCTGTTTGATTCAATCAGAAGCTACAATTCTGCAAACGAAGATTCAAAAAAACACTTGTTCCTGATTTGTCATTCATTCCAGCTGTATTGCCGGTATTACAATCTGGGTAAGGTTACTAAACGTTTGTCAACCTCCTTTGGAGTGATGCCTGTTCACATGACTTTTTCCGGAGCTTACGAACCTTTTTTCGAAGGTTTGGAAGATCCTTTCTGGGCAGTTGATTCCCGCGACTGGCAGGTAGTTCAACCCGATATGAAGCAGATTCGCTCTCATGGCGGAGATGTTTTATGCATAGAAAAGTACCGTCCTCATGTAAAACTGGAACGTTGCGTTATGGCCATGCGTTTTGATGAAACCGTTTTCGGAACCCAGTTTCATCCTGAAGCGGATGCAGAAGGGATGCTCGTTCATTTGATGGAAGAGGAACGAAAACAAGATGTTATCCGCCAGCATGGCGAAGAAAAATACCACTCCATGATTGAGCACCTGAACGACCCGGACAAAATTGTGCTTACGCAAAGCACTGTTATTCCGAATTTTCTGCTAACCGCTCTTCGGAATAAGGTTCAAATTCATTCCTGAAATGATTCCTGAAGTCAGAAAAGCGTACAACGATTCATTCAGCGAAGAGGCTTACTCAAGCTTTCTCGAAGATATGGACATGGCTTTTGGGCATCCTGTGAAATTCAGAGTAGCAGAATCTCCCGTGTTTGTCCCTCCGGTGCTGTTGGCTAAACTCCGGCAAGCCGGTGATGAAATCATTCAAACTATTAAGCGTTCAGATTTCAAAAGTATCAGCGAAGCCGCAATTCCTGCTGAATGGAATGTACCCAACGAAGACAATCACAGCCGCTTTCTTGCGCTCGATTTTGCTGTTTGTCAGGATCAAAACGGAGAGCCAGAACCTCAGTTGATTGAGCTTCAGGGTTTCCCTTCGTTGTTTGCTTACCAGGATTTTCTACAATCTAAATACCGCGAATATTTTAACGTTCCCGATGATTTTACAGCATTTTTCGGGGGAATAAAATCTTCTGCCTACAAAGCAAAATTAAAGGAAACAATTCTTGGTATCCATGACCCTAAGCATGTTGTCTTGCTAGAAGTGGAGCCTGAAAAACAGAATACTGCAATTGATTTTTTTGTAACACGAAAGGTTACCGGTGTTGAGCCGCTTTGCATCAGCAAGGTTATTCGGGAAGGCAAACAATTGTTTTATGAACGTAAGGGCGTAAAAACTCAGATTAAGCGAATATACAACCGGGTAATTGTTGATGAATTTGCAAAACGAACGGATCTGAAATGCCAATTCAATTTAACGGAAGATGTTGATGTTGAGTGGGTTTGTCACCCAAACTGGTTTTTCCGTATTAGTAAATACATCATGCCTTATTTACAAAGTAGTTTTGTGCCCTGGTGTGATTTTCTTTCAAATGTCACGGAAATACCTGCTGATTTAGAGAATTATGTACTCAAACCTTTATTCTCGTTTTCAGGCGCCGGAGTCATATTTCATGTCACCGAACAGGATATTTTGTCGATTCCCGAAAGTGACAGAAAAAATTTCCTCTTGCAGAGGAAGGTAAATTATGCTCCTTTGTTGCAGGCGCCCGATGGTGGCGTAAAAGTGGAAATTCGGCTCTTGTATTTCTGGCCCGAAAATCAGGAATCGCCTGATTTAGTGATTAATCTGAGTCGATTGAGCAGGGGAGAGCTCATTGGGGTCAAATACAATAAGGACAAAACCTGGGTTGGCGGATCTGTTTGTTTCTTTCCTCCCGAAGCAGGCAAAACCGCCTGAACTCATCTT
>JAGQVC010000286.1 GCA_020438185.1 Bacteroidota bacterium | reverse complement strand
TGAACCCAAATTGTTCATCCAGTTCAGAATACTGGTCAATTTCAAGTGAATCATTCAGGTTTCTGATGAAATACAGCCATTCGTGTGAGCTCCATTGGGAGGTGTCAATTTTCTCGGCCGGTACACGGCCGGAAGAAAACTCGGAAGCCATTTTCAGGGCTTTTTCCAACCTTTCGGAACGCGGACTTACATAATCAACAGGAAGTCCTGGAGCATATATCCATCTTTTAACCTCTGTTAATTGCTCCGGGGTGAAACTTAACTGCTCTGAAATATATTCTACAAATGTTTCAGTGTTAATTGAGGTAAACCTAAAATGACCGAAGTAATTATTGAGAAAACTATCGAATGCCTCACGGCCTTTCCTTGATTCAATCTGAAGAAGTAGAAGGCAACCCTTTTCATAGGCAATATCTGTCATACCATCATCAGCATCTCTTCCTTCCAGTTTTAACTTCAGGCTGGTATCTTCTGAATCAGCTCCAAGCTCAGCTATAGTTTCTTTCAAATCCTGATAACCAAGAACTGCAAGCATATCTGCGTAAGCTTTGCCATATAAGGCTTCCATGATACGACGTTCGAAATAAACAGTGAATCCTTCGTTGAGCCAGAAATCATCCCAGGTTTTGTTGGTTACTAAATTCCCCGACCAGCTATGAGCAAGCTCGTGTGCAATTAATGAAGTAAGAGAACGATCCCCTGCGAGAATGGTTGGAGTTGCAAAAGTGAGCATTGGATTTTCCATTCCCCCGAAGGGGAAAGAAGGCGGCAGAACTATTACATCGTAACGTTCCCAAAGGTATTTACCATAAAGTGATTCAGCAGCACCAAGCATATTTTGCATATCGGCAAATTCGTATGAAGCGGCTACAATAGTTTCGGGTTCTGCATACACACCCGTCGATTTTCCTAAAGAGCGAAATTCAAGATTTCCGACTGCGAGAGCGATAAGATAAGCCGGTACCGGGTTTTTCATTTCAAAGTGGTAATGACCTTCCGGATTCATTCCTGTTGGATTTGTTCCGCTCATAAGTGGAAGTAGTCCTGCATCAACCTGAACATCAGCGCTCCAGGTGAAGCGAATACCGGGGCTATCCTGAACAGGAATCCATGTGCGGCTTAGAATAGCCTGACCCTGTGTGAAGAGAAAAGGGTGTTTTTTGCCGGCTGTTTGTTCAGGAGAAAGCCATTGCAGCGCTTCCGAATTTCGGGTGGTTGTGTATTCAACCCTTATGGCAGTTGCTTTTTCATTAAGTTCAATTTCAAGAGGAGCACCCAAAAACGGTGATGTGTTTCCAAGTTTATATTTCAAGGGATTCCCGACAGAATCGGTTACTCCTTTAATATCCAGGTTGCGTGTATCCAGTACTATTTTTCCAGCCGAAGGGGATTTCCTGATCTGATAACGTGCGGTTCCAGAAATTGTCTCATTCTTAAAATCAATTCTGAAAGTGAAATCAGCATGAGTAATTACGCAATCTTCTGGCTTGGAATAGGAGTGAGCATCTTGTGACATAATTAAATTGCTGATGAGGAGAAAGCAAATAAATAATTGAACTCTGAACATATGAAAAAAAACAGGCGTCCCGAAAATTCAGGACGCCTGTAATATGTTAATTAATTAATCAGTTTTTGAAGATGGTTACGTAACCTTTCAGGAAGTCAGTACCATCGCCCGGATCTACCACATAGAAATAAGTACCAGCGGTAACATCATTTCCTGCTCCCCAGTCATTTTTATAAGCAGATTGCTCAAGTACTTTTTTACCCCATCGATTGTAAACGTAAACCGTATTATTTGGATAGTATTCAATATTTGCAACTGCAAAGAAATCGTTAAAGCCGTCACCATTTGGCGAGAATGCATCACCAACCACCAAATCGCAATTTTGTAATTCAACAGTAAGAGTATCGTATGAGACGGTTTCGCAGCCATCCGTGACTTTTATAATATAGTCCGTTTTATCTGTAGGGGAAACGGAAGCAGTTGAGTCTGAAAGAGGTGTAATACCTGAGCCATCCCACATGTACGTGTAAACTCCGTTACCACCTTCGACCAATGCTAACAGGGTTGCTTCGCTTTTTTTACAAATCGTAGTGTCTAGTGCTGTCACAATTAAAGGATCGTAATTCGGCACAAAAACCATGAAGGTATCAGAAACAGAGATTCCGCAACTATCAGTAACAGTGAAAACGTAAGCCGTTGTATCAGTTGGAAATACCACAATTGTCTCATCATCATCAACACCATTCCATTGGAATGAGTATGGCTGCAAGCCTCTTGAATAATTAGGGCTTATATTTATGGTATCACCTTCACATATTGTTTGCTCCTCAGGCTCAGTTTGAAGGGAATCGTAGCCAAGCCTGACTATAACCTGTTCCTCGTAGATGGCGAATGAACACTCGAGACTATCGGAAATAACAACATTAAAGGTATCAGTGCTGGCTATCGGGACATTTATCGAAGGGGTGGTTAGGTTGTTATAATCCCATTGGTATTGATAAGGCGGATAACCACCCTGCACGAGCACAGCTATGGAATAGTTGTCATCGGGACATCGCAATATTGGTTGAGGGGTCGTTATACTGAGTTCATACTCATCCCGAATGTACATCACTTCACTTTGAGTTATTGTGTCGCCGCATTCATTTACCAATCTCACAAGCATGGTAATACTTTCTGCACCTTCAGCAATTCCATCATCAAAGGCCAGTAAATTTATTGTGATGCTATCTACGCCGGCCGGAAAGAAAATTGTGTCAGGAAGTGGTTCGTAATCTTC
>JAGQVC010000285.1 GCA_020438185.1 Bacteroidota bacterium | reverse complement strand
GATGGTTGTATTTCAGGATACCATGTACGTGAGCGACACTACTTATACAACGGTAGAAGAAATTATCAATGACACCACTTATACTGGACAGTCTTTGTCATCAGGTGGAAATTGGGTAGGTCAGGGAGCTCTTGCTTCTCTTAGCCTGGGTGTAGGATACACAACAACTCCAAATCAGAAAGTTGGCTTTACGGTTCGTTACCTTGCCGATAAGCGCGATACCATGGGAATTTTGGCCAGCTATGTTCCAAATCCTGATGGCCCGACAGCACCGGATGATATTGCACTTAAATCCTTGTATCCAAATTCATTCTTCCGCTGGCAGGGTGTGCTGAATAGCGGTGTTTATGCAACTTCCAGTATTTTCTACAACCCTCAGCCAGGTCAGGATACAGGATATTTTTACGCACAAAACTGGCAAATCTGGGCATTGGTAACTTTTGAAAACGTTACCGGTGTTAAGCAAAGCATGAAAATTCCTTTGGGTCTGAATCAGAATATGCCGAATCCATTCAGCGATAATTCAAGAATCAATTATGCAATTAAGGATGCACAGAATTTAAGCCTAAGCATTTATGATATCAACGGAAGGTTGATTAATACTCAAAATCTGGGATATAAAACTGCCGGAGAATATTCAACCATGGTTAATGCATCTGAATTAAGCGCAGGAACTTACTTCTACCAGATTAATGGTGAGAAATCGAAATCTGAAATGAAGAAAATGATTGTTATTCATTAATAAACATTCCTTCATAAGAAAGGCTGTTGGTTAATCCGACAGCCTTTTTTATTTTCTTATTTTCAACAGAGAACCATCGCCATAGCTAAGAAACCGGAAGTTATTTTCGAGGGCATAATTATACACCCGCTTCCAGTCGTCGCCTATACAGGCGCTCACAAGCAACAGCAATGTGCTGCCGGGCTGATGAAAATTGGTAAACAATAAGTCGGCAGTCCTGATTTTATAACCGGGAGCAATAATTAATCGTGTACCTCCTTTTAATTCCTGAATTCCTCTTTCCTCCATGCTTTTTGCGAGAAAACCAAATGCGTCTCTGAATCCCGGCAGCTCTGATTCTTCGAATTGATATGGAAACCATTGTTCAACATGAATCTGTCCGTCAAAAATGCCCTCACGCATCGATTTAACTGCAGTCCAGTAAAGACTTTCCAGTGTTCTAAGCGATGTTGTACCAACAGGAATAATCCGACCCTTGCATTCATACAACCTGTTTATTAACTCCCGTTTTACATGAATTTCTTCCCGGTGCATTTCATGATCAATTACATTCTCGGATGTGACCGGTTTGAATGTTCCGGCACCGACATGAAGCGTTAAATACCCTTTTTGCACTCCTGCGGCTTCCAGACTTCCTAAAAGCGAATCGGTAAAATGCAGACCTGCGGTTGGGGCTGCTACAGAACCTTCGGCTCGGGCAAATACAGTCTGGTAACGCTGCTTATCGCTGCCTTCCGCCTCCCGGCGGAGATATGGTGGTAGGGGAACCTTACCTAAAGAATCGAGTAATTCGGCAAATGTTAATGTTTCAGGAAACCAATTGAAGAGCACCTTAACACCTTCAGCTTCTCTTTGAATAAATCTGGCCTCAATTTTAACAGCATTTGAGGCATCTCCGGAAATACGAAGTACTTCATTGTTTTTCCAGCGCTTTAGGTTTCCCGCCAAACAGAACCATTCTACCGATCCGGTAGACAACATAGCTGATTGAATTTCCTTTCCGGCGGCAGCCGGTTCCAGACAAAACAACTCAACTCTGGCGCCCGTAGCGGTAATAAATTCAAGCCTGGCCTGAACAACCTTAGTTTCGTTTAATATAAGCAGGTCGCCCGGTTTAAGATAATCACCTGCCGAATCGAAGGTACTCTCGGTAATGTTGCCATTATCAAACACGAGTAGTTTCGAGTGCGCACGTTCAGCAAGTGGGAATAAGGCTATTTTTTCCGGTGGAAGCTCATAATTGTAGTCCCGCATCAGAATATTGGCTGCTCCTTCAGCCATCAATGCGAAGCTTTACGAATCCTTTTAAAAAGCTCGGAAGCATAAACGAAATCGTTTATTTCTTCATTATCTGTATCAAGAATCTGGTTCTTGTCGCCTTCCCACCATTTGCGTCCTTTGTTGAGATAAATAATCTTATCTCCAATTTCCAGAACCGAATTCATATCGTGGGTATTCACAATCGTAGTTATATTGTACTCCTCGGTGATTTCGTGAATCAGATTATCAATTACGATTGAAGTTTTCGGGTCAAGTCCGGAGTTTGGCTCATCGCAAAACAAATACTTGGGGTTAAGTGCAATAGCGCGGGCTATTGCAACCCGCTTCTTCATTCCTCCTGATATCTGAGAAGGGTACATTTTGTTGGCATTCACCAGATTAACGCGTTTGAGACAAAAGTTTACGCGGTCGCGTAATTCTTCCTTACTCATTTCGGAGAACATTCTGAGTGGAAATGCCACGTTTTCTTCTACTGTCTGCGAATCAAACAAGGCTCCTCCCTGAAACACCATTCCGAATTCCTTTCTGATGTCTCTTTTCTGGGCATCATCCAGTTTTGTAAAATCCCGTCCATCATAAACTATGGCGCCCTCATCTACTTCATACAAGGCAACCATGCACTTTAGCAAAACCGTTTTGCCTGAACCACTGCTACCAATAACGAGATTTGTTTTGCCATCCTCAAAAACAACATCCACATCATCCAGCACTTTCTTGCCGTCAAAGCTCTTATGAATATGTTTGACCTCAATCATGCCAGTATCAATTGG
>JAGQVC010000284.1 GCA_020438185.1 Bacteroidota bacterium | reverse complement strand
CTGCCATATAAAAATTGTACCCCTTAATCAGCAGGTCTTAAATCTATCGTCCAAAGGCCTTATTAATTGCTTCTGTGCGGGAATGAACCTGAAGAACCGAATAAATATTCCGGATGTATGTTCTAACGGTATCTACCCCCAAAAATAATTTCGAAGCAATTTCCTTATAACGGTATCCTTCAGAAAGGAGCTCAAGAATTTCCCGTTCTCTTTTGCTTAATTTGTCGAGTTCGGCGTTATTTAATTTTGTCTCCGGCAAAGCGTTTATAACAAACCGGGCAATTTGAGGAGACATTGGAGAGCCGCCTGAATAAATATCTCTAATTGCTTTTTCAGTATCTGACAGACCCGATATTTTAAGTAAATATCCTGTTGCCCCCGAACATAAGGCATCGAACAGGTTTTTTGAATCTTCGAAAACTGTTACAATGAGGAATTGAGTTTCCGGAAGTATTTTCTTACAAATTTTAATGCATTCAATACCTGATTTTCCAGGAAGATTAATATCCATCAGAACTACATCTGGCTTCAGATACTTAAACTGGTTTTCGAACGATTCCGCTTCCGGAAAGGCTCCGACCAGGTGAAAATCAGCAACATTAATCACGAGATTCTCGAAATGAGATCTCAAATCTGAATCATCCTCAACAATTGCAACTTTAATTTTCATTAATTAAATAAATACAAAATTAATAAGGCAAATAAAATACGTATCGCATATTAGTAAGAATTTACCCTCCAGGTGAAAGTGCAGGTTGCAGTAGTGCCGGAGTTTTCGGAATACTCAATTTTGCCCTGCATTTCTTCCAGTCTCTTTACGATATTCCGGACACCATTCCCGCGTTTGCCATCCTCAATTTCGCGTGGACCAATTCCGTTATCTGTCACAATTAAAGTACAAATCGTTTCCTCAAACCTGATAAAGAAAGAGACAGAGGTACATTTGGAATGACGCAAAGAATTATTGAGAAGTTCTTTAAAAATCATAATCAGATTGCGTTTTATTTCGGGATTTATTCTGGACTCCTGTGAAATACCGGAGGAAACAATAACCTCTGTGCTATGATCAACCGGTGTATTTTCGAAAAACTTACCAATATAATCACGCATGTACGAAACCGTAGAGGCAACAGAATCATTCTCCGGATTAACCGACCATATTATTTCCGCAATATTCTGTATTAGATTTCGTGAATGACTTGAAATTTTCTGAATCATTTTAGTCTTCTCGGTTTCGCTTGTTCCTGAAGACTCAAGTTGGCGGCTGAGCAAGTTTATTTTTGTCAAACCGGAACCTATTTCATCATGAATATCACGTGCTATGCGATTTCGGACCTGATGTATTTTCTGGTCTTGTTCAAGCTTTCGAAGTTTTCTTCTAAGTTGCGCAAGTGCTAAGTAACGGCCTGAGAAGAAAATGGATAGTAATGCGATAGTAATTAAAAAAAGTCTGAATAATGAAGTTTGCCACCAGGCTGGAAATATCCTGAAGCGAATAAGCTGAAAGTCTTTTGAGATGCCTCCGGCAGAAGTTACATTAACATGGAACGTATAGTATCCGGGCGGTATGTCAATGTAGGTGGCAGCATGATTATTGCCTGCAAAGTGAGGATTTTTATCCAGGCCTTCCAGTTTGTATGAGTAATTAATTTCTGAAGGGGAATTCCATTCTAAAGCTGCAAAATTCATAGAAACAGAATTTTCGTCATGCTTCAGATTAATGGTTTGCACTTCAGCGCCCATAAATCCATTCCTCTTTTTTCCGTTTATTATCAAACTGTTCAAAACAGGACGAGGCACATCTTCTGAAGGTTCCAGTTGTTTCGTGTTAAAACTTAAAAATCCATCATATGCAGTAATCCAAATTTCTTTGAGTTGATATTGTATAAACTGCACTCCGGAAACATCCGTTATGTTACCATTTTCTATGCTGAACCTTAACCAGGAAAAATCATCAGGATTAATTCTGAATAAGTTAAACTGATCGCTGCACCAAATCATTCCCTCAGCATCTATAAATAAACTACTCAGGTTATAATAAGGGAAATTCCATTTTCGATTTAGCTTTATTGCGTCTAATTTACCTGATGAGTTTTCTGAAAGTTCAAATAAACCGTAGCTTTCAGCTGACATCAAAACATTTCCGGATGGATTACCAACCATCCCATTTACTTGCGAAGCTTTAAAATCCGGAAATCCTTCAATCGGTATTTCCCTGATTTTTAAATCAGGACCAATTTTAATAAGCCGTTTGTTTTCAGATAAAGAACTTAACTGACTTTTTCCGGTTTTATAAAAAGCTGAGCAGGCGGTATTTAATATAATTTCATGGACTATTCTTTCAGAATTACATTCCCAGAATATTAATTCATTTTCAAAGCTTCGTAAACAAAGAATTGAGTCCTCTACAAGCCACTGAATTTCAAGCAATTTAAAACTTCCGGGCTTTGAATTATTCAATTTAATTTCATTTAGCCGCGAGGTTTTGTTATTGTATTTCCAAAAACCAGTTTTGGAAGTTCCTATATATGCATCTCCACTTCGGGTAACTGAAATGCCTATCGGTTCAGAAAAAGCTTCATCTGCGCCCGGGAGTGAAAAAGTTCTGATTGGATTCAACAGCGTATCGTATACCCGAAAGCATCTTGATTTATAAATATTAGCCAGATAAATTCTGTTAGCTTCTCTGTTGACGGCTAATATGTTAATACCCGATCTGTCTGAAGGAACATGGTAAATAAAACCGGGTTTTTCAGGGTTAAACAAACTCAGACCATCGGCAGTTCCCAGCCAAATCCTTTTACCGCTA
>JAGQVC010000283.1 GCA_020438185.1 Bacteroidota bacterium | reverse complement strand
ACTTTATCCCGTTTTCAAACGGGATTTTTTTTTAATTATAAAAATGAAATACAATAGAATACTGCTAAAACTGAGTGGTGAAGCACTCATGGGTGAGAAACAATTTGGAATTGATCACGACCGGCTTTCTGCTTATGCAAGTCAGATACGCGACATTGCCAATGCGGGTGTTCAGGTAGCTGTGGTTATCGGTGGAGGTAATATTTTCCGCGGTATTCAGGCCGCCGAGGGCGGAATGGACAGGGTTCAGGGCGATTATATGGGAATGCTTGCTACCGTAATTAATTCAATGGCGCTTCAATCTGCACTTGAATCAGCTGGCGTTCAAACTCGTTTGCAGAGTGCTATTAAAATGGAACAAATCTGTGAACCATTTATCCGCCGCAGAGCGGTTAGGCATCTTGAAAAAGGACGTGTAGTTATTTTCGGTGCAGGCACCGGAAACCCTTATTTTACTACTGATACAGCAGCAACACTTCGTGCAATCGAAATAGAAGCCGATGTTATTCTGAAAGGCACCCGCGTTGACGGAATTTATACTGCAGATCCTGAAAAGGATCCGACGGCTACCAAATACGAAACAATTACATTCAGCGAAGTTTACCGACTCGGACTTAACGTAATGGATATGACAGCGTTCACTTTGTGTAACGACAATAAGCTGCCAATCATCGTGTTCGATATGAATAAGGAAGGGAACCTGAAGCGCGTTATGGAAGGTGAAGCTGTCGGAACTCTGGTTGAATTCTGAGATGTTGACTCAGTCAACAAAATATTCGTTATTTGCAGTCCCTTTTGAAACATCATGAACGAATTAGTTAAGCCACATATTGAACAGGCGACATTTCAAATGGAGAAAGCAATTTCCCATCTTGAAGCGGAACTCGCAAAAATCAGAGCTGGAAAGGCAAGTCCTGCTATGCTCGAAGGGATTTTTGTTGATTATTATGGAGCCAATACCCCTTTAAATCAGGTTGCAAGCGTTAACACGCCCGATGCCCGAACAATTGTAATTCAGCCATGGGAAAAGAACATGCTGGGTCCGATTGAGAAAGCAATCTTTGCATCCAATATGGGGCTTACTCCGCAAAACGACGGGCAGATGGTAAGACTGAATCTTCCACCTGTTACTGAAGAGCGTCGTTTAGGTCTGGTAAAACAATCAAAGGCCGAAGCCGAAAATTGTAAAGTGAGCGTGAGAAACATCCGTCGTGATGCAAATGAAGCCATCAAAAAGCTGGTGAAAGACGGTTTAGCGGAAGATCTGGCCAAGGATGCAGAAGCACGCATTCAACAACTAACAGACAGCTACATTCTTAAAGCAGATAAACACCTTGAATCAAAGGAAAAGGAAATAATGACGGTTTAGTAATTCAAACCAATAAAAAGGGGCGGAAAATTCCGCCCCTTTTTATTTTATCCCGGTTTAACTCAAAACCACACTCCCATAGAACTGACAAATTCCCAGCGGGTATTCGAAAAATTCCCATTGTAAAGAAAAATATCCTCTTTGTTGTTTAGCTGAATATACCTGCTTTCCAATCTTAGAAATGTGTTTGGTTTGGCTTTGTATTCAAAACCCAGATTGGCTCCAATAGCATTTATACCAACCAGCTGATGATTTGAATTAACAACTGGTCCGGTCAGTAATTCATTGTCATCATTGAAATTCTCAATTCTGGAATAAACAAAAAACTTCGATTTGTACAAATTGTATTTTGCTGCAACCGTTGCACTGTACATAATTGCCGATTGAGTGGAGTCGGCGAGTTTGGTATTTGATTGAATTCCAAAATTAGCCTCAACACCCAGAATCAGCTTTTTTGATTTATAAGTCATGTACAAATCATTGTACAATCTCTTTTTTCTCACCGCATCAAATTGTGCCGATACGTCGCTGTAAATTGAATTGAATGAAAACGCCAGACGAGGATTCGGTTCGTAACCAATTGAAATTCCGTAGGATTTCCGCCCGTTTACTTCTACAAATGAGTTAAACCCATTGAATGCATTAACCTGAATCAACCAGTGATTTTTGAAATAATAAGTCAGCTTCGCGCCACTTAAATAATAGGGCTCAAAGTATGTGGTCAATGCTATTGTGCTTCCTATGTTTTCCCTGGGCTGGATAGATTCCATGCCAAGATTTGTTCTGAAAAAGCCACCTTCAAGCCATAGCCTGTTAATTAGTCTCACTCCCATGTGAGCCTCCTGGATAAAATTGTATTTATCAGACCAGGCTGATCTCGCAATATCACCTGTATGTACTGCTAACGTTCCATTTAAATCCTCATTCTGATATTGAAAACTTACCATGGCCATATTCAATCCGAAAGTATTGGATACCGGAGCTGAGGTTGGGAATTTCTGAAATGCTCCCAGGGGCAAATCGTCGGTATAATATGCGTAATAGGCATCAACATAGCCTGAAATCTTGAAGCCTTCGTGCAGAAGTGAGTCCGCACGGTATTTCATCATCTGACCATAATAAAAGGTCAGGTCATCATAGCTTTTTCTGAATTCAGGATCGCTGCTTAAATGTTTCTCAATCTGCCTGAGCCTGTCTGCAATCGTCTTGTTTGTTGAATCATCCTGCGCCCCGCAATGAATTGCTATAAGCATTGAAAATGCCGGTAAAAAGCCTTTCAGGGCAGATGAGAACAGCGCTTTCAAAGCGTAGGATTCATGAATTACTCAACCGTAACCGACTTTGCCAGATTTCTAGGCTGATCAACGTTACAACCACGCATTATTGCAATGTGGTATGCAAGCAATTGCAAAGGAATAACGCTTAACAGCGGAGTTAACTCCTCATCAA